>DATLLB010000884.1:0-4608 GCA_035538075.1 Enhygromyxa sp. | reverse complement strand
CGGACCCGCGCTTGGCTCGCTGTCTTCGCCGGCGTCATGGGTGCCCGGGCGCTGGGGCTCGCGTTGCTACCGGTGTTGTTGGTCGAGGCGCCCGCGGTGCTGCTGGTGCTCAGCCCGATGCTGGCGCACTTGGTGCTCACCGGGCCGGTGCTCTCGCCGGTCGCGTACTTTGCCGCCGGCCTCGCCGGGTCGATCGTGCAGGGCGCCCTCGCCTATCACTTCGGGCTCGCGCTCGGTGACAAGGCGCGAGTCTGGCTGGAGGGTCGCGGCGCAGCGACCCACGCCGCGACGGTGCGAATCCTCGAGTGGATGGAGCGGGCGGCTCCGCTGGTGTTGATCGCGATGGCCGGTCCGCCGGTCTGCGCCCTGGCTGGGGTCTCGCGGCTGCGTGCGGTCGTGTTCTATCCGGTCATGGTCGTCGCGCAGATCCTGTGGGTCGGCGCGTGCTTCTTGTTCGGGACCGCGGTGACCGAGCAGCTCGAGCTCGTGCATGCATTCGTCGAGCAGCACGTGGTCGAGCTCTCGGCGGTTGCGATCGTGTGGGTCGGCGGGACCTATCTGTGGAAGCGACACCGTCGGCGCAAGGCCGCGCTGATCGAGTAGTCGACATCTCAGCCGCGGATGCGGCGTGAAAAATTCCCCGGATTCGCGCTGCGTTGTTCGATCGCAAAATGCCCATAGCCTGCATGCACGGATCGGGCGATGAGCGGCACGACGATTTCACTGTTCTCGCGCCGCGAGTTCGACTTCTCCCAGGTTCGGGGCGGTCGCTGCGTCGAGGTCATGCTGATCAAGGCGGTCGACGCCTCGCAGTGGACCAGCGGCACGCTGGAGGTGCGGATCCACGACCGGGGCATCTCCGGACCGGGCGCGGCGATCTGCGTGCTCGCGTACACGACCGCGCCGACGGCCGAGGATCCAGCCGTGGACTTCGTCGACACCTCGCGCCCGGTGGCCAGCGTCGCTATCGATGACTCGGACGAGCGCAGCCCACCCGCGCTGGCGACCGCGACCCTCACTCCTGGCTTTGGCGGCATGCTGGCGATCGTCGTACGGGGCCAGCAGGCGCCGATACCCGTCGAGACGCTGAGCGCGGAGCTCAGCGCGTCGTTGACACTCAAGAGTTGACTGGAGCCCCCATGCCGGGTGCGATCATCCCCGTATTCTCCCGTCGAATGTTCGACTTCGACAATGTGCAATCTCCAGGTGAAGTCGAGCTCGTCTTGGCCAAGGCGATCGACGTCGAGCAATACACCGAAGCCACGCTGCTCGTGCGCGTGCACGCCCTGGAGATCGATCGGCGCGCGCGGATCGAGGTGATCGCCAAGGCCACCGCGCCGAGCGACGAGGATCCCGAGGTCGACTTCGTCGGCGCGACCGTGGTCATCGCCACGATCGACGAGGCCGTGACCGCGCCTGCGCTGGTCAAGGCCACCTTCTGGGCGGATCCCGGCGAGCGCGTCACCATCTCCGTCCGCGGATCACAGACCGGCACCGCACCCGCGTCGTGCAACGCGGAGCTGAGCGCGGAGCTGGTGGTGAAGGCGTAGCCATGGACGACCTCGTCCGGGCGCTGCTCGCCGAGTCGGCCGCGATCGGGAGAACGCCGCTCGATCGGCCCACGCCAGCCCCGCCCGAGCGCCGCGTCAGCCCGCGCGAGCTGATCGAGCGACTCGACGCCCAGCTCGATCCACAGCAGCGAAACTTCCTCGAGGCCTTGGTCGCTGCGGTGCGTCCGAGCGGCGACGCACAATCCCTGCTCCCCACCCCGCCGCCTTCGATCCACGAAGGCGGCTTTCGCATTTATCCAACCCCGAGCGAGCCGGCGTTCGGCAATTGTGGCGTCACCGATCCGCCGTGCAGCACACATTACGTCGGCGTGCCCGGTCACTTTGGCGCGCTGGCCTATCTACGTGGGACTCGCGGCACGCCCAGACGCCTGCTGATCGCCGTGCACGGCTCGGATCTGCCCGGCTGGCGAACACACCCGGCCCGAGCGATGTACGGTCGCGCCGCCACGCTCGCGGATCACATCTGGGGCGACGATTATGCGATCGTCGCTCCAGCCCTTCAGCGCACCGCATTCAAGCCATATTCGCTGCTCACCCCGTGGGTCTGGTATTGGTCCGGCGGATGGGGCTACGGCAACCGGCCCGCGCGTTTCAACCCGTGTCATTTTCTGATCGAATCCGCAGGGCTCTCGTGCGCCGAGGCGGAGCAACAGCAGATTCCCGGTGAGCTGCCGATTGGCGGCTACACCGGTCGGCCGTCGTCGTTCGAGGTGTTGGACGAGCTCATTCGGCAGGAGCTCGCGCTGCTGGGTGCGAGCCTCGAGTACGTGTGTCTGGTCGGGCACTCGCACGGCGGGCAAGCGGTGCAGCGCTATGCCTTGCTCGATCGCGGCGTGTCCGACGAGGTGCTCCGCGCGACCGGCAGGCCGCTTCGGTACGTGGCCATGAACGCGGGCGCGTACGCCTACTTGATTGCGAAGCGCTGGATCACGCCGCCGGCTCGCCCGATCAATTGCCGCCCGGCGATCGCCGACAACCCAGAGCCGGCCTTCTGGACCATCCCCGTCTGCGAAGGCTACGACGACTGGCCGCTCGGGCTCAGCAACGCCGAGCAGGCCGAGCAGAGCGGCGTGCCGCTCGAGGCCGCGCGCCGCTTTGCGATCGCGCGCTACGGCCTGCGCGAGGACGCCAGCCTCCGGACCGCGCTGGCCCACAACTTCGCCCACAAGGACGTCCACGTGCTGCAGTCGGCGCTCGACCGCGCGCCCGGCCCGGGAGCGACGTGCGGGCCCCAACAGCAGGGCTGCTCGCGGCTCGAGCGAATGCGCCTCTTTCGAGAGTCGCTGTTGATCGACACGCCCGACGAGCTGCACGAAGCGACGGTCGCAGTGGTCCGCAACTGCCGGGTCATCGACGCCGCGCACCCGCACAGCAGCGCGACCATGTTCCGGGCTGCGGCGGTCCGCGACATCATCTCCGGACGCGGCTAACATCGCCGCATGTACATGCGCCGCCGTCTCGACACCCGCCCGCTGCTGCTCTTGGCCTTGTTCGCCTGCGATGCGAAGGACCCCGACGACGCGGGCACCGACATGAGCACGGCCGCCGACGACGAGTCGGGCGATGGCGACTCGGGCGATGGCGACTCGGGCGGCGAGGACGATGGCGAGGACGATGACGACGCAACCTGCGAGGGGCAGCTCACCGGCAACTACCCCGGTGACTGCGAGTGTGTGGCTCCGGGCGAGCCATGCTTCCAGGGCTGCGTGAGCCCTGACGGCGTCCTGACCTGCGACGAGGTGTGCGCAGGGCTGGGCCGGAGCTGCGTCGCGCGGGCATGTGCCGGCGGCGAGACCTCAGTCGAAGGCGTTGGCGAGCAGTGTCCGAGCGGATCGTTGGAGATCACGGACCATTCGAACCAGGACTGCGACGAGCCGATCCCGATGAACGGGAACAACGTCGAGTGCTGCTGCAGTCAGTGATCAGTGATCAGCCGGCCGGATCGCAGATTCCCCCGCCCTCGATCTGCGCGTTGGTCCGGAAGGTGTTGAGCCCCTCCCACGACTTGGGCTGGTACTGCGGGATGGTTCCGTCCTCGCGCACGTTGCTGACGTGGTACGCGTGCTGATTCCAGATCCGCCGGGCCTGAATCCAGCGATCCTCGACGTCCCGGATCGCCCGCAGACACTGGTAGTCCGGCCCCGGATTGTATTGATTGGAGACCACGAGAATCTCGGCCGAGCCGTCATTGTCGATGTCGGCGACGACCGGATACTCCGAGAGCGTGCCGCTCGAGCGCGGGACCTGCAGCAGCACCGAGCCGACGCCGTCGAACACGAACAGGCTCTGCTCGTCGGCGTACATGGCCTGCGCCGTACCGGCGCCGAGGAAGTCGAACGCGGTGCCGGCCGCGATGCCGCTCAGATCCGCCACGTTCGCGGTCCACATGATCGAGGCGTCGTGCTCGTAGACGGTGTACTGCGAGGCCGAGCTGACCGCGTACTCTGGCTGGTCGTCGCCGTCGAAGTCGTGGATGGTCGCCGGCCGATGCCAGTTGGTGCCGCCCGCGGCCACGTTGGTCGGGCGTAGATCCTGGTAGGTCACGGTGCCGTCGTGCTCGATCAGCGAGAGCCCGTTGAAGTTGGTCAGCAGCACCTCGGGCAGGCCGTCGTCGTCGAGATCGGCCACCTGCGGGTAGCCGGGCTGCAGATTGGTCGACCACAGCAGCGAGCCGTCGTGATGGTAGACGGCGCTGCCGAGCACGATCTCGAGGTCGTCGTCGTCGTCGAGATCGGCCGTCGTGGTCGCGCCCCACTGTCCGGCGATGGTCGGCAGCTTGTGCAGCAGCGTGCCCTGGTGATCGAAGATCATGTTGGCGGTGACGATCTCGACGTCGCCGTCATGGTCGAGATCGGCGAGCGCGGCCGAGTTCGAGTAACGCAGGTCTTGCCCGAAGTAGGCGCCGATGTCCCAGACCGTCGGCGTCATCCACTTCAGCGTGCCGTCGTGCTCGAAGGCCATCAGCGGACCGAACGGGCCGGCGGTGACGATCTCGATCAAGCCGTCGCCGTCGATGTCGCCGAGCGCAGGCGTGAAG
>DATLLB010000883.1:0-4215 GCA_035538075.1 Enhygromyxa sp. | reverse complement strand
GTCATGTACAGCGCCCGCTCGCTGGCGAAGCGGCCGGCCACGTACTGCGCGAGCGGATCGAAGCCGCCCGGGTTGTCGCGGATGTCGAGGACTATCGCGTCGACATCCGCGAGCGTGTCGAGCAGCTCGTCGAGCGCGAGCCGATAGCTGCGCTCGCTGCCCTCGAAGCCGCCGATGTGGATGTAGCCGACTGAGGCGCTTGATCCGGCCGCGAGCCGACCGCCCGCGATCAGCGGGTGCGGGGCGATCCAGGTGTCGAGGTACTCGGCGCGGATCAGCTGCAGATCGAACGCAGGCGTGGGGAAGCGGCCATCGACGAGATCGACCGACCAGGTCGGCAGAGCGGAGCCGGTCGGGAACAGGGTCACGTGCTTGTCATCGAGCGGCTCGAGTAGCTCGATGAGCAGCGCGTAGAGCTCGGCGTCGCTGAGCTCGTCGTGCACGAGCGGCGCCAGCTCGGCGTGGCGCGCCTGCCAGTCGATGCCCTTGACCTCGAACAGCCCATAGTACTGATCGAAGTCGGCCCAGACCTGCTCGAACACGGCCGTCGGCGTGGGCTCGGGATCTTCGTCGACGAGCATGAAGGTGCAGCCGCTCGCCTGCGCGAGCATGATCAGCAGGAGCAGCGCGAGCGCGGTGATGCGTTTCACAGGTAGACCTCCACGCCGAGCAAGAGCTGCTGCTCGGCCCGCAGGAGCAGGCGCGGGACCTCGTTGCGCTGCCACGCGAACCGGTAGCGCGCGGTCACGCCGACGCGATGGTTGATGCGGTAGCGGTAACCGGCATCCACGCTCACGCCCTGCATGCTCGCGGGACCCTGAACGGTCGAGCCGAGTCGCACGAGACCCGCGACCGGGCTCTGCTCGGGGACCGAGACCGTCTGGTGGTAGGGCATGCGCACGACCCACGCGACGATCGGCGTGGACGCGCCGACCTCGACGCGATGCGCCGAGCTGGGATCCACGCGCACGCGCAGCGACGGCCTGGCAGCCAGTGACTGCATGAGCCCCGCGCTGACGAAGCCCTGCGCATAGAACAGCTCGTAGTCGAGGCTCCCGCCGGCCAGCAACGTGACGCGACCGAAGCTCCACCGGCCGTCGAGGCCGAGGCTCGCGGTCGGGATCAGCACGCGCCCGCGCATCGGGACCGTGATGTCCTCGGTCGAGCCGTTGACCGCGACGGTCCCGAACACCGCGACGCGATCCGGGTGATGAGCCGCGTAGTAGGGCCCCATCGCGAAGCCCAAGCTCGCACGCCAGCGCAGGTGCGAGCGCTCGCCCGCGTAGTCGATGGCACCGGCCCCAGCCGCTCCGCGGTAGACCAGCGCGGTCGCAGCTCGATCAGCGACCCCGTGGTCGGCATAGCCGAGCGAGACGCTGAGCGTGTGCTCGCTCGGCGGCGGCGCGGCCTGACTGCGGCGCTCGATCAACACGGCGAGCATCGCAGCGAGCAGCGCGAACGCGCGGGTCCACGGCTGGCGGCGACGATTTCCAAGCGGCTCGGGCGGGCACAAGGTCGGAGTCTTTTAGCCAGACTCCTCCGAGTGCCCAGCCCGGCCAGGCGTGAGCGAACCCGAGACGCAAAGAGGAATTGATCGGCTACTGCCGGATCGTCTCGCGGCTACTGCCGGATGGTCTCGAAAGTCGCGATGCTCCCGAATCCGACCCAGTCCATGGTCCCGATCTCGATGTTCAAGCTGCCATGCGCGTTGTCGCCGTCGATCTCGCCGATCAGCACGAGGTCGCGGATCGTGCCGTCGTCGACCGAGAAGTCGGCGAGCGCGAGCTGACCCTCCAGCGCAGCCATGTCGAGGCTGAAGTAGAAGCCGGGCTTCGCGTACTCCGAGTCGGAGTAGATCCGGACCGGGATCTCGAAGGCCTCGGCGAACAGGCCGTCCTCGGTCGCAAAGCCGAGCGTCACGTCGACCTCGAGGATGTTGCTGCACACGCCGCCCTCGAGCTCGAGGCCGCCTTGCGGCGGCTGCCCGACCAACTCGACCTCGGTCAGACGGACCTCGCCGCCCTCGTAGGTCACGGTCATGGTCAGCGGGCTGCTGGTCCCGGCGTGCTCGTTGGTCACCGGGCCGTCGTCGGGCATCCAGCTGAAGTCACCCGCGAAGGTGCCCTCGAGCTGCGCGATGTAGTCGTTGGCAGGGCCGTCGAAGCCGGCCAGCGCAGCGCCGAGATCCTCGACGACGGAGACGGTCTCTTCGCCGCAGTCTCCGCCGTAGCCGGCCTGGTCTTCGCCGTCGCCATCGCCGTCGCCGTTGCCTTCGCCGGGATCGCCAGTCTCGTCGTCGTTGGCGGCCGCGTCGTCGTTCTTGTCGCCGACGTCACAGGCGGCCGCGAACAGGGTGAGGGTCAAGCAGGAGGTCAGGGTCGTGATGCGATGGAAGGTCATGTCATTGGTCCAAGTGGGCGCTGGTTGGAGAATCCGTCCCGGCTTTTTTGCGGGGGTGTTCAGGGCTCGCGGACGGCCTCGAAACCGGCGACCGAGCCGAAGCCGACCCAGTCCATGGTCAGGACCTCCATGCCGAGGCCACCCTGCACGAGGCCGTCCTCGAACTGGCCCATCAGCGTGAGCTCGTTGATCTCGCCGTCTTCGTAAGTGAAGTCGTCGAGCGCGAGCTGGCCGACGAAGGCTTCGAGGTGGAGCGGGAAATAGAAGCTGGGCTGCGGCCCCTCGCTGTGGCTGTTGGCGAGCAGCGGGACCGCGAAGGTCTCGGCGAACAGCCCGTCTTCGGTCGCAAACTCGAGCGTCACGTCGATCTCGAGCTCGTTGCCGCACGGCTCGACCGCCTCGCCGGGGGACTGACCGAGCAGCTCGACCTCGGTCAGCCGAACCTCGCCGCCGTCGTAGGTCACCGTGACGGTCAGCGGGCTGGTGGTCCCGGCGTGGTCGATGGTCACGGGGCCGTCGTTGGGCAACCACGTGAAGTCGCCGAGGAACGTGCCGATTGCGAGCGCGAGGTAGTCGTTGGTGGAGGCTCCGAAGGCGGGCAGCTCGGCGTCGAGGTCGGTGATGATCGAGACGGTCTCCTCACCGCAAGCGCCGATCGGGTCGCCATCGCCGTCACCGCCATCGCCGTCGCCATCGCCATCGCCATCACCGTCACCCAGATCGCCTTGATCGGCGCCGGTGTCGTTGCCGATCGACTTGTCGCCGAGATCGCAGGCCGCGGCGAGCATGACGAGGATCGAGCAGGAGATCGTGATGCGATGCGAGGTCATGGCAGAGATCCTAGTTGTCGCAGGCCGGGTCCACGCGCGAGCGCAGCGGGTTCTTGGGGTGGCGCGCGATGAAGGCATTGGCCACGGTCTGCGCCTCGTCGACGCGCCCGAGCGCGCACAGATGCTCGACGCGCAGGACCTCGCGCTCGGCTGCGAACACGCCGGTCGCAAACTCGCGACGGTGGCGATCGAGCGTGGCGAGGGCCAGCTCGTGGTCCTTGGATCCGCGCGCGACCTTCATCAGCGCGAGCTCGGCTTCGATCGTGTCTTCGGGCGCGGTGGTCGGGGGCTTGCTGGGCCTCTGCGCGGGCGCGGAGGCGATCGTCGGCGCGGGCTCGGGCTCGGCCAGAACGGGAGCGTCGTCGGGCGGCTCGGGCTCGGGGCTGAGCGCGGCGACGGTGGCCGGCGCCTCGACCGGCTCGGCTGCGGCGATCATCGGCGCGCTCGCACGCGACGGTGAGCTGTCGGAGATCGAGCGCACGCCGGCCGCGGTGGCCGTGAGCAGAGCCAAGCCTCCAGCCGCGAGCCCGAGCGTCGCGCCCACGATCTTGATCGCGTACGCGATCGTCGAGTGCCCAACCACAGCCGAACCCGGCCCGGCGCCCGAGCTCAGCCCGCCACCGCCACCACCACCATCGGGGCCGGGGCCGCCAATGGGTCCCAAGATCGCCGCGAGGATCCGATCCTCGACCCCCGGCGGTGGTTGATCGGCAGCGCACAGCGCTCGGCGGGTGAAGTCATCGAGCTGGGTCATGGCTGCTCCTGATGTCGGCTCGGCGCGAAGCCGGCGGCGGCGAGGGATTGGGCGACGTCGTGGCGAGCGCGGCGAAGCTTGGAGTAGACGGTGTTGAGCTTGAGCTCGAGCGCCTCGGCGATCTCCGGGGCCGACATGCCCTCGAGCTCGGCGAGCGTGTAGACGGCCCGGCGATCGGGTGAGAGCGAGGCGATCGCCGAGGCCACGGCGCGCAGGCGCTCGTGATCGTCG
>DATLLB010000882.1:0-2665 GCA_035538075.1 Enhygromyxa sp. | reverse complement strand
GGCCTGCACGAGGTGACCCTCGGAGACCTCGATCTCGAGCGCCGAGATGCCGCCCTCACGATCGCCGGCGATCCGCACCGGAGCGCCGCTGCCGGTCAACAAGCCGAGATCCATGGTCGAGCGCACGGCCGCCTCGACCTCGTCGATCGCCTCGCCGTGGAGGCCGAGCTCGAGCAACGCGAGCCGCAGCGTGCGGCCTTCGTTGAGCGCGGTCTCGAGCCGCAGGCGATCCTCGAGGTTGGCGAACACCTGGACCGGATCACCACCGCAGGCGTCGTCGAGCGGATCGGCGAAGCCACTGTCGAGCCCGCCGCCGCCGATCACCGCCGCCTTCGCGTCGAACGAGTCGAGCCCACCTTCGTCGCGCCACACGAAGATCCACGCGTTGATGAACGCGAGCACCAGCAGCAAGAGGATGGTTCGGTTGCGCGCCTTGAACTCGGTCGGGTCCTTCGGCTTGCGCGATCGTCCGCCCTTGTCGGTCTCGCGCTCGCTCGGCTCGATCCGACGATTGGCCGAGCGCGGCTTGCTCGACTTCTTCGCGGCCGCGGCCACGCGTTCCGCGAGCTTGGCTTTGCCCTTGTTGGACGCGCCCTTGGCCTTGGCCTTGCGACCACCGATCCCCCGCGACTCGGTGCCGCGCTTGTGCGCACCGGATCGGCTGGGTCGTTTGCTGTCGCGTTGTCGGGCCACTGCCCTTCGCGGCTAGCAGAGGACCGGCTTTCAACGCAAAAAACGGGTCCCCACGCACGAGCCCTGCACGGCCGCGCAGGGTGTGGGCGCCATCCATTTAAAAGCTTTCTTCCGCGTGGGCTGCGATACCCTGCGGCATGCGTATTGCGTCGTTTTCGTGCGTCTCCGCGGCCTTGCTGCTCGCCGCGTGCAACTCGGATGACACTGGATCGGATGGCAACGGCTCCGAGACTCAGAGCGAGACCGGACCCGGCGAGACTGAGACCGACACCGGTGAGACCGGTGAGCCGCCCGAGCTCGACACCTTCGGCTTCGCCAACGGCTGCTACACGGTCCGCTCCGGCGACACCTGGTTGCGACCGACGAGCAACGGCGCCGCGTTCGAGTTCGGGGCCGAGCAAGCCGGGGCCGCGCGCTTCTTCATGAAGGCGTCGGACCTCGGCACCTACCTGCTCTACGACGAGAACGGCGGTTACCTGGTCGCGGAGGACGGACCGCTGCTGCGGCAGACCTCGCTGCAGTCCGACGTGCTGTTGATCGACGACAACTACGTCTCGGGCGCGGAGTGGCTGCCCGAGACCTCGCTGGTCGACTGGGATCAGTATCAGCTCCGCAACCGCCGAAGCGAGCAGTTGCTCGGCGAGAGCGGGCTCGCCGACGACGGCGTGCCGCTCACCTTCGAGCCGGCGACCGGCTGCCGCGAGCACCCCGAGCTCACGCTCGACGCCAGCGGCCAGGTCACGCGCACGACCTGGGAGGACGGCGATCTCTACGGCATCGTCGACACCCACTCGCACATCCTGTCCAACTTCGCGTTCGGTGGCGGCGGCATCTTCCACGGCGGCGCCTTCCACCGGCTCGGGGTCGAGCACGCGCTGCCGGACTGCGAGCTGTACCACGGCGAGATGGGCCGCAAGGACTTCTTCGGCGCCGTCTTCGACACCGCCGGCGCCGAGGGTGCCGACTTCACGTCGCTGATCCCCGCCCTGGTCGCCGGCGAATTGCCGGAGGACAACCACCCGACCGCCGGCTACCCGGAATTCACCGATTGGCCGAATGGCCCGACTCGCTCGACCCATCAGACGCAATATTACAAATGGTTGGAGCGCGCCTACCTGGCCGGCCTGCGCCTGGTCGTGCAGCACGCGACCACCAACTCGATCATCTGCCACTTCACGATCGGCCAGGGCCTGCAGGAGTCCCGCTACGACTGCGAGGACATGACCGCCGTCGATCGCATCATCGACGAGACCTACAACCTGGAGCGCTACATCGACGCGCAGCACGGCGGCCCCGGCATGGGCTGGTTCCGCATCGTCAAGACCCCCGCCGAGGCCCGCACGGTGATCGAGGGCGGCAAGATGGCGGTGATCATCGGTATCGAGACCTCCAACCTGTTCGACTGCGCGCTGGTGCCCAAGGACGGCTGGCCGACCTGCGACGAGGCCTACGTCGAGGAGCAGCTCGACTACTACTACGATCTCGGCGTGCGGGCGCTGTTCCCCGTGCACAAGTACGACAACGCGTTCACGCCCGGCGACGGCGATCGGGCGTTCATCGAGCTCGGCAACTTCCTCAACAGCGGGCACTGGTCCAACTTCACGCTCGACTGCCCGTCCGAGGTCTACGACGGCTTCGACCAGGGCGACGTCTACTTCGGCGGCCTGAACGAGCCGCGCGACGTCTACGACTCCGAGCCGCCCAACAGCATGGCCGGGTTCCCGAACCAGCCGCTCGAGGTCGCGTCGATCTATCTCAACCAGATCCTCGAGCCCCCGCTGGTCGGCGACTACTGCCAGAACGCGACCATGACCCCGCTCGGCGAATTCCTGATCGACGAGATGATGGCGCGCGGCATGATCATCGAGGTCGATCACCTGCCGCAGTGGTCCTACCAGCGCACGTTCGAGATCCTCGAAGCGGCCGACTACCCGGCGGTCGGCAGCCACGCGCGTCACTTCAACGGGCGCAT
>DATLLB010000881.1:0-4038 GCA_035538075.1 Enhygromyxa sp. | reverse complement strand
TTTCTCGAGCTGGTACACCGGGCAGATCGGGCGCATCGACGATCTCGGCGCCTTCGCCAGCTACTCGTTCGGCTCGAACAAGATCTATCGGATCAAGGTCGCCGTGCAGTCCGACGCTGCCGGGCAAGGCAACGGCAGCTGCGTCGCCTGGGACGAGCAGGTTCGCTACGTGCAAGTCCCGACGATCAACGACTGCGCGGCGACCATCGATCCAGAGCTTGGCCCGGAGTAGCCGAGCTCACTCGACCGCGTCGCAGACCTGCTGCGTGCAGAAGTTGCCCGGCAGGACACAGACGCCGCAGCTCGAGTTGCAGCACTCGGTCCCGCTCGGGCAAGTCACCGCACCGCAGGGCTCGCCCGCGTTGGGATCGGGGATGCAGTTGCACGCCTGCTCGCTCCAAATGTAGCCGGCGATGCACTTCGCGATGATCCCACAGTCATCGTTGCAGTTGCCGATCTCGTAGCACTCCTGCGTGCAGAGCTTGTTCGGCGGACAGGGCTTGCAGTGCCACTTGCAAGAGTTGTCGCTCGCGTAGGGATCGTGCTCGAGACTGGCGTCGAGCTCCGCAGCACCCGGCAGCTCGGTGGCGGGCTCGAGCGCGTCCTCCTGGAAGGTCAGCTGCTTGGCCTCGAGGTCGTCGTCTTGATCGCAGGCCGCGAGACCGACGATGCAAGCGAGGGAGAGGATGAGACGAGTCGCAATGGTTTGCATGGGCGCGAAGCTCCGCTGTCCGATCGAGCGCGTCAAACGAGCCCGCGCTCGTGAGTCGTGCAACTGATCGTGCGACCCAAAATTGCTTCCGATGCCGCTCGATCGCCCGCGTTCGCAGCCCACCCGCACGAACTGCCCAACACCCGATCCGGGGATCGCCCGACGCGAGCTGTCAGACCAGCTGCGCTAGGCTCGTTGGCCCGTCATGCACCGCACCCTCCTGCTCGCGTTCTGGTTCGCCGCGTCCTGCTCCTCCCAAGCTCCTTTCCCAGCCGACCCCGTCAAGCCCAAGCCCGAGCCGGCCGAAGTCGAGCCCAACGAGACCGAGCCGATCCAGTCCGACGCCGCAGCCGGCCACATCCTCGGTGTGATGCAGACCCAAGGCGGCCTCATCTTGCAGGTCGACAGCGGCGGTTGTCGCAAGCCCGCCGACGTCTCCTTCACCGTGGTCGCAGGCAAGCTCTCGATCGCAGCGGTGACCCCCGACCACTGCGAGGCAGAGGTCCCGCTCGGCGAGGAGTTGTTGTTTCCCTGGGCCGAGCTGCCGACGTTCGGCGAGCTCGGGATCATTCCCGGCCCCGCGTCGGTGCTGCAGCCGGGCACCACGGCCGGGCCGACCACTGCTCCGGTCGGGGCCATCGACGAGCCGATCTACGGTGTGCTCGTCAAGCCCGACGGCCTCGACATCCGCGTCTCGTCGGGCGGATGCACGAACGTCGAACACTTCACTGCCTGGATCGAGCCGGGCGCGACCGAGCTCGTGCACCTCGTGCGGACCAAGCTCGACTCCTGCGAGGCGTACGTCCCCGAGGGCAAGCTGCTCCACTTCACCTGGGCGCAGCTGGGCGTGACCAAGAGCGCTGCGCGGCTGGTGAATCCGCTGGATGAGCTGGTACTGAAAAAGTAGATACCATCGCAGCATGCGACCTCACCTCGTCGTCGGCGCGACGCTGACGTTGACCACCTTGATCGGCTGCGCCAGCCGACCCGACGTCGAGCAGCTGTGCGGAGTCTGGGCGACCGGGGACATCCGCGAGCAGTGGTGGATCGACGGCCAGGATCTGCGCGGCGAAGGTCGCATGATCCGTGACGGCGTCGAGGTTCGGACGGAGGTGCTCGCGCTGCGCCACGACAAGCGCGGGCACGTCTACGTCGCCCAGCCCGGCGACGCTGCACCGACCGAGTTCGCGCCCATCGATCCACGCGACGCCAAGTTCGGACCCGAGGCCGTGGCCAGTGCCGATCACTTCGCGTGGGCCAACTACGCGCACGACTTCCCGCAGGAGATCCACTACGTGCTCGTCGGCGATCGCATCGCCGCGACCATCAGCGGCCCCGATCGCACCAACGGCTGGGAGTTTCAGCGAGCCGCCGCATGCACGGAGGACGCCCAGTGATGCGCGCCAACCTCTTGCTGCTCGCCACGCTCGCGTTCGCTTCGCTCGCCTGCGCCTCGCCGTGCGAGAAGGTCGAGTCGAGCCACACCGCCTTTCGCAAGGCCACGCTGCCGATCGATCCGGGCACCCGCCCGACCCCCGACAGCAGCGACGGCGGAGCGCACATGAGCGTGTCGGTCCCCTACGAGCTGATCGACACGATGATCAGCAAGGAGCTCGCGCGCGTGCCCAAGATGAAGCTCCCGCTCGGGGCCGTCGCGGGCGTCTCGCTCGGCAGCGTGCAGGTCAGCGTCGACTCGGTGCGCACCCGCAAGGCCCCGCCCGGTGAGCTCGGCTTTCGCGTCAGCATCGGCCTGCGCGACGGCAAGCGCACGATCCTGACAGTAGACATCGACGCCCGCGTACGCCCGCGCCTCGACGCGAGCGCGGGCAGCCTCGCCGTCGCGCTCTCGGGCAAGGACGTCATCGACCTCGACCCCAGCATCTCCAAGAAGTCGCGCCAGCAGCTCGGCGACTGGATCTGGTCGCAGCTTCCTGCGGGCGCGAAGATGATCGTCGATCGCGGCACCGTCACCGGCCTCGCCGGCGAGCTGGCCGATCAGCTGATGGACCAGGCCGCCGGCATGCTGAAGCGCGATCTGTTGGACGACCTCGGCGAGCTCGCGCGCTTCGAGTTCGATCTGCCCGAGGAGGTCCCGATCCGGACCATTTCGCTGCAAGCCGGCGAGCGCTACCTCGACATCGATCTCCGCACGCCCCTACGCGTCCCGCATGGGCTCGCGCAGGGCCGCGACCGCGTCGAGGGGATGCATCCAAATCTCGTGCAGGTGCGCATGTCCGGCGACGCGATCGCGGCATTGGCCAATCATGCGATTCGCGAGGGTCGCATTCCGGGGAGGTGGACGCTCGAGGGCGAGCCCGATCCCAACGGCGAGGTCTGGGCCGGCGTCGGCTGGGCCGAGGGCAAGCCCGATCCGCTGGAGATTCACCTGTGGAAGCTCGAGAAGGACTGCGCGCACGTGGTCCTGCGCGGGGAACCCCATCTACTCGTGCAGGGCAACGAGCTCGAGGTCGGCACGCAGAAGGCCAAGGTCGAGAGCGTGGTCGGCAGCGCCAAGGTCAAGGCCGGGTTGTTCTTCTCGAAGACTGCGCGGCGCGGGGTCGAGTTGATCGAGCGCACCGCCGCCGCGACCGAGGTGCAGATCGGGGGGAGCGTGATGGCGGCGAGGATCGCCGCCGCGGAGGTGCGCGGCGACGAGGTGGTGCTCGGGCTGGGCCTGTCGGCCAAGCGCAAGTGAGCGGTCAAGCGGTGGGAATCGTGCCGCCGTCGATCACATATTCGGTGCCGGTGATGGTCGCTGCCCGATCGGAGACGAGGAAGGCGATCAGGCTGGCAACTTCCTCGGGCTTCGAGGGCCTGCCGATCGGGATCCCGCCGAGTGATTCCATGATGATCCGCTTGGCGCCTTCCACATCGGTGCCGTGTTCCTTCGCGATGCGCTCGGCCAGCTGCACCGACGCCTCGGTCTCGATCCAACCCGGCGAGACACGGACCACACGCACGCCCTTGGGCGAGACCTCCTTGGCCAAGCTCTTGCTGTAGACGGAGAGCGCAGCCTTGGCGGCGGCATAGCCCGTCGTCGCCTCGGGCAACGGCAGCTCGCGCTGAATTGACGTGACGTGGATGACGACGCCGCGCCCCTGCTCCACCATCGCCGGCACGAGCTCGCGATCGAGCCTGACCGCGGCCATCAGGTTGAGGTCGATCTCCTTCGCCCACTCCGCATCGCTCAACGCAGCGAAACCGCCGGCCGGAGCGGACGAGCCGCCGAGCATGTGCACGATGACGTCCACGCTGCCGAGGCGCTCGCGCACGGCTTTGACAACCGTCGCGCAGCCCTCCGGCGTCGTCAGATCGGCGGCGACGAA
>DATLLB010000880.1:0-2178 GCA_035538075.1 Enhygromyxa sp. | reverse complement strand
TTGTCGCGGCCGACGGTGGCCTCGGCGAGCTGCAGAGCGGCCTCGAAGCTGGCCTGCGCGGCGGCGAGATCACCCGCACCGTACTCGGCGGCGCCGCGATCGAGCAGCAGCGACATGCGGTGCATGGGTGCGTCGAGCTCGAGCTCGGTCGCGGCGAGGCAGCCCTCGCCGCCGCCGAGCGAGCGCACCGGATCCTGAGCGCCTCGATGGGCCCCGATCAGTTCGCCACTGTCGTCGCCCGCCAGCGCTACGGCCTCGCGCTCGCCCTGGTCGGTCGCCATCAAGAGTCGCTGACCGAGCTGCGAGCCACACGAGACATCGCCAGCGCGCCACCCCAGCCCGACCCCAGCCTCACGATCGAGCTCACCGCCCAGATCGCCGCCGTCGCATCTGCAGCTGGCGATTCAGAGACCGCCGAGACCGAGCTCGCAGCCGTGATCAACAGCGACCCCTCGCTGTGGAGCGAACTCGTCGTCGCGGGCGCTTTCGCAGCACGCCTGGCCCAGCCGCAAATCGCCAAGCCCTTGCTCACCCGCGCCATCGAGCTCGCCGGCGGCCCAGCCGACGCCGCCTCCCGCCGAAGGCTCGCCGTCGCCAAGCTGACGTTGGCCGAGCTCCTGATGCCCGAGGATCGCCCCCGAGCCGCCACACTCCTATCCGCCCCCGAGCTCGACGAAGATCTCCGCAGCGCCCCCAAGCTCGCCAAGCAGCTCGAACAACTACGAGCCGCCGCCCAACAACCACCGTAGAAGCCGCCCAGCAACCACCGTAGAAGCCGCCCAGTCAAAGAACCAAAAGCCCCCTTTTTTGTATTGAGGGCTTCTACGTCCCGGCGAGCACCACTAACCAACCCACCGAGCGAGCGCAGCGAGCGAACGGCCGCGAAGCGGCCGCATGTGGCTAAGTCTGCCAATGCCCGCGGGGGGCTAAAACCAACCTGCCCAGGGCGGGACTTGAACCCGCACTCCCCAGAGGGAAGGGGATTTTAAGTCCCCCGCGTCTACCATTCCACCACCCGGGCACGGGCGACGAGTCTCCCACGCGTGGCTAGCTCGTCAAGTAGCATCGCAGCGTGCCCGCCTCGCCGATCACCCTCGCGGCCAGCTCGGCGCATCGCCGCGGTGTGCTGCGACTGGTGCTGGGTCTGCTCGGCTTCGTGGTGATCTACCTGGCGCTGATCACCGGCTGCATCGCCACGCCGACCGTGCTGATCCTCGCCGCCCTACGCGAGCCGATCGCGTGGCTGCTGGCCGCGCCCGCGCTGCCGCTGTTCGGCGCGCTGCTGTTCGTGCTGCTGCGCAAGCTCGTCCACCGACCGGCCGTCAGCGCCTCGGCGATCGAGGTCACCCCGCTCGAGCAGCCGCGCCTGTTCGCGTTCGTCGAGCGCCTGTGCGTCGAAGCTCGGGCGCCGATGCCCGATCGCGTGAGCCTGGGGATCGGCGTCAACGCGGCGATGCTGCGCAGCTCCTCGGCGCTCGGCTTGCTGTTCGGAGGCCCGCGCGAGCTGGTGCTGGGGCTCGGGCTCGTCAACACGCTCGAGCTGCGCGAGCTCGAGGCCGTGGTCGCGCACGAACTCGGCCACTTCGCCCAGTCGAGCGCGCGCGTGGGTCAGTGGGCCCATCGAACCACCGTGCTGCTGCGCGAGCTGGTGCTCGGCCGCGATCGCTTCGACGAGCGCCTCGCTCGGGCGACCCGCTCGCGCGTGGTCCTGCTGCGAGGCTTCGCGCGCCTGCTCGAGATCGGCGTCCGCGGTCTTCGACGCTCGTTCGCACAGTTGCTCGATCGCATCACCCGATCGAGCCTCGCGCTCGCCCGCGAGCTCGAGCTCAACGCCGATCTGCACGCCGTCGCGCTGTGTGGCAGCGATGCGATCGTCGCCGCGCTGTGGCGAGCGCAACGAGCCGCGCTGGCGATGGACACCAGCCTCGCGGCGCTGCGCGAGCTGGGCAAGCACGGGGTCTTCAGCGATGACCTCTACGCCCATCAGCTCGCGCGCTGGGCCGAGTTCGAGCAGCGCACCGAAGGCGCGACCAACCCGATGATCCTCGCGCTGCGTCGGCCCTACCAGGACGGCCCGAGCCTGCACTTCCCCGCCGGCGACGCTCCGGCCGAGGTCATGTGGTACTCGCACCCGACCTACGCCGAGCGCGAGGCCAACGCCAAGCGCAGCTACATCGC
>DATLLB010000879.1:0-10950 GCA_035538075.1 Enhygromyxa sp. | reverse complement strand
GATCACGACCGCGCCGACGTCCACTTCGGCGACCCGTGCACCCGCGAGCGGTGCGATCGCCCAGCCGAGCCCACCGCCGAGCATCGGCACGTCGACCTCATGCTCGCCCAGCTCGTAGCGCTCCCAGTGGTGCTCCGGATCCCCGAGCGCCCCCGCAACCCCGCGACCGCGCAGCAACACGAACTCGCTGTCTGGCGAGCGTGAAGCGAGGCTGAGCGCGGCGCTGGTGCGGGCGCGCATCTCCGAGTCGCGATCGGCCTGCACGGCCAGCCGCGAGCGCGCCTCGGGCTCGGGCTTGCGAATCAGCCGAAACGCCAACGCGGTGGCTGCCCGCACGCGCGCGGAGGGATCGGCGAGCAAGGCCTCGAGCAATGGATCTTCACCAAAGCGCGCGAGGGCCAGCGCCGCGCAGCCGCGGACGTCGGCCAGGTGTGCGGCGGCCAGCGTGCGCAGCTCCTCGACCACCTGATCGGCGTGGCGAGTCCCGACCGCGCGACCGAGCGCGAGCGTGGCGAGGCAACGCGAGTCGCCGCTGCCGCTGCGGTCCTGCGCCCAGCCGGCGATCAATCCCCAGGTCACCGCGTTGCCGGGCTCGTCGAGCAGCGGCTTGGGTGCGAGCGCGAGCGCGGCCAGCCACGGCTGAATCTGCTCGGCCGTGGCCGCGCGCTCGATCTGCCAGGTCAGCGCGCCGTCCATCCACGCAGGCGCTCGCTCGGCCAACGCGGCGCCGATCTCGATCGCGTCCGGATCACCGAGCAGGTCGAACCACGCCGCACGATCCTCGATCGCCGGCAGCTCGATCGACACCTGCGTCTCGCCGCTGATCCCATCGATGCGCGGCGTGACCTCGAGCCGGCGCGCGGCCAGCAGTCGCTCGACCTCGATCGCGATGTCGGGCTCGAGCCCACGCTCGAGCGCAGCCTCGAGCGGATCGACCGCCCGATCGCCGAGCCACAGCAGCGCGCGCGTAGCCGAGTCGCGCAGATCGGGATCCCGCATGCGCTCGACGAGGCCGCCGATCAGCTCGGGGCCCGGCTCGGGTCGCGTGCCGATCGCCTTGGCCACGTCGGTCCGTTGGAGGTTGCGCGGCGGGGCGTCGAGCAGATCGAGCAGCGCGAGATCGATGTCCTCACCGCCGAGTCGCGCGAGCGCATGCACGGCCGCCGAGGCGAAGCTCAGGCTGGGCGGGCTCTCGAGCGCGCGTCGCAGGGCCGGCGCCGCGCGAACGTCCGCCAGCTGCCCGAGCCCGACCGCGGCCGCCTCGGCGACCGGCTGATCGACGTCGTCGAGCAAGCGCACGAGGGCCAGCGCGCCCTCGCCCGGGCCCATGCGACCCAGGCTCCGCGCCGCAGTCCGACGCACGCGGGCCGAGACGTCGCCGAGCTGGGCGACCAATTCCTGGCGCGCCTTCTTGGCCAGCTCCTCGTCGAGCGGCGCCTCGACCAACAGCATGATCGCCTGCTCGCGGATCAGGTCGTTGGGATCGCGCATGGCCTCGTAGACCAGCTCGAGGTGCTCGGGCGTGGGGTCGAGGCTGAGCAGCTGCAACGCCATCAAGCGCACGCTGCCCTCGCCTTCCTCCCACATGGTCTCGGCCTCGTCGACGCAGGCGAGGATCTGTCGTGACGCGCACAGCTCGAGGGCCATGCGTCGCACCTCGGGCGAGGGATCGGTGAGCGCGAGCTCGAGGTCCGGCAGGATCACCGGGGTCGCATACTCGGCCAGCTCCTCGAGCGCGGCGATGCGGGCCGTCTCGCTCATCATCGCCGCGTCGCGCAGCGGCGCGGCGATGCGATCGATCTCGGTCGGCCAGATCGGGAAGCGCCCGTCCTCGCCCTCGGCCGAGGCGGTGTCCGATGCGAACGCAGGCAACGTCGCGAGCAGCAGCGCGGGCAGTCGAGTTCGGCTCACAGCCGCGACTGTACCCTTTCGGGGGCGGTCTCGGGCGGCGCACCCATCGGCGTGGTGCCGGACGGCTCCGTCATGCCGGCCTCGGCTCGGGCGGCGGCCTTCTCCTCCTGCTGCCACGGATAGGCGATGCGATCGTGCGCCGAGGCCAGCAGCGTCTCGACCAGCGTCTCGATGATCCGACGCAGGTCGCGGAGGCTCAGGCCGCACTCGTCGAGCTGTCCGGCGGCCAGCTTGGAGAACACGATCTGCCGCAGCAGCGCGTCGAGCTGCTTGCGATCGGGCCGCTCGAGCGTGCGGCTCGCGGCCTCGACCGAGTCGACGATCATCAGGATCCCGGTCTCGGGCGTCTCGGGCTTGGCGCCCGGATACGTGAACGCGTCGGCGTCGACCTGCTCCGGATCCTCGCCAGCCTCGAGCTTGCGCGTGCGGGCGCGCTGGTAGAAGAACTCGACCCGGCTGCTGCCGTGGTGGGTGTGCATGAAGTCGATGATCGGCTCGGGCAAGCCGGCCTGCCGACCTCGGGCGACGCTGCTGCGCACGTGGTGGATGATCTTCGCGGCGCTCTGCTCGGGGGTCAGGGCGTCGTGCGGGCTGATGCGCCCGCGCGGGACGTTCTCGACGAAGTACTGCGGCTCGTCGGCCTTGCCGAGGTCGTGATAGTAGGCGCCGACGCGGATCAGCAGTGCGTCAGCCCTGACCGCGTGCGCGGCCGACTCGGCCAGGTTGGCCATCGCCCGGCTGTGCGCCCAGGTCCCGGGCGCGCGCGTGCAGATGCGCTGCAGCACCGGGTTGTTGAGATCCGCGAGCTCGAGCAAGGTCGAGCGCGAGAGGTTGCCGACCGCGGCCTCGAACAACGGATCGAGCGCGACGCCGATCAGCGGCCAGCACAGCCCGCCGATCGCCGCCCAGGCGAGCGGGCTCGCGTCCACGCTGGCGAGGTCGAGCGGATCGAGCGAGCCGTGCGTCAGCAGCCGCGCGCCGAGATACGCGAGCGGCGTGATCACGCCGCTGCCGAGCAGCAGCGGGCCTGTCCATCGCCACGCGCCCTTGCGCTGGCGCGGGCTCATGAAGCCGATCGCCAGCGCCTGCGCGGTGAAGGTCAGCGTCACGACCGGATCGAAGGGCGTGACCAGAGCCCCGGCCACGAGCGCGAGCACCAGCCCGCCGCCGATCGCCACCGCGCGACCGAGCTGCAGCGCGAGCGGGACCAGCAGCGCGGCGATCGGTAACCACGTGATCGGCAGCGGCACCCACGAGCTGCACGCCCACGCGATCACCACCGCCGCGCTCAGCCACCCAAAGATCGCCAGCTGCTCGCGGCGTCGCAGCAATCGCCCGGCGAGCCGCTCGAAGCTCGACTGCAGCGCGACCCCGGTGAGCAGCCCGAGCAGCGCGACTCCACCCGCCGCGCGCTCGCTTGCGAGCCCGAGCAACCCGACCAGCAGCAGCGACCACCCGAGCACCAAGGCGATGCGCAGGCGCAGATCGGCCTTGGGCCGCGCGTAGTGGACGACGCCGCTGACGTCGGCGATGTCGGGCGGGACTGCGGACACAGCCCGATCATGGTGCCGTGATCCTGGGGCGATCGCCTCGGGGGAGTCGCTCGCGCCGTCAGCCGGACTACGCTCGCAATCGCAGCGACTTCGCAATCTTTGATTGCAAGCCCGGACGACCGTGCGCGCCTGCCAAGCTAAATCGTGGAAATCAAACGCAAAACCGGTGTGGTCGGCAAGCTGCATTCTCCAAGGGCATGACCGTCGCCTGCACCGAGTTCGTCACCCTCACGAACCCCCACCTCCCCCGCCTCTTCCGCATCGGCATGCGCCTGACTCACCAGCCCTGCGAGTCGCAAGACCTCGTCCAGGAGGCGCTGGCCAAGGCGTGGGCCAACTGGCATCGGTTCGAGCAGAGCGGCAGCCTCGGCGCCTGGCTCTCGCGGATCCTGATCAACACCTTCATCTCGCGTCACCGCCATCAGAAGGTGGTCGAGACCACCGCCGCTCGACCCGACATCCTCGGTCACCTCTACGATCCCGCGCGCCTCGAGGAGGCCGACGCGCCCGAGGGCACCTGGCACAGCCGACACTTCTCCGACGAGGTGCTCGCCGCTCTGGCCGCGCTGCCGACCCACTATCGACAGGTCGTCGAGCTGGTCGACGTCCAGGGGCTCGCCTACAAGGAAGCGGCCGACGAGCTCGGCTGCCCGCTCGGCACCGTGATGAGCCGCCTGCATCGCGCCCGCAAGCTGCTCCGCGAGCAGCTGGCCGACTACGCGACTGGGTATGGGCTGGGCGGCGGCGAGCTCGAGTGCGCCGCGGCGTGATTGGTGTGTGTTGATTACTCGGCCAATACGGCCTCGAGGACCGGCATCAGCTCGGGATCATTCTTCAGGATCTCGCCCTCTCGCTTCCAGCGAATGTTGCCTTGGCGATCGATCAAGAATGAAGTTGGATAGCCGCGCAGCTTGAATGCGACCTGGGACTTGCTCTCGACGTCGACCCAGATCGGAAACGGCAGCTCGTTCTGCACGACCATCTTGCGCACGGCCCCGAGCTTGCCGCGAGTGTCCGTGTTGAGGCCGACCACCGTGAAGCCCTTGTCGTGCAGCTGCTCGTGCATGCGCGCGAGCTCGGGCAACTCGCGAATGCACGGGTCACACCACGTCGCCCACACGTTGAGCAGCACGACCTGCCCACGATAGTCGGCCAGCGAGACGTGGTCGCCGTCGAGCGACTTGGTCGTGAAGTCGGGCGCAGGCTGGTTGATGCCGACCTGCGGAGCGTCGGCCTGCTTGCACGAGAGCGGCCCGCTCAGGACGAGCGAGCCGCAAAGAAGTACCGCGGGCAGCGAGGCGCGCGAGGTCATGTGCTCAGCCGGGGTCGGGGACCGGGAAGCCGGTGGGACGCTTGGCAGGCTCGGGCCGCAGGTCACCGCCGATGATCTCGCGCCCTTCCTCGGGCCGCGAGGTCAACGGCTTGCGCTTCTCGAACGGCCCCAGCGGGCGCCCGGCGACCAGGTCGCGAACCTCGTCGGAGGTCAGCACCTCGCGCTCGATCAACGCGTTGGCGATGCGCTTGAGCGTGTCGTAGTTCTCCTCGAGCAGCTTGCGCGCGCGCCGATACTGGGTGGTGACGATGCGGTGGACCTCGTCGTCGATCGCCTGCGCGGTCGCTTCCGAGTAGTTCTGCTGCCGCTGGATGTCGCGGCCGAGGAACGGCTCGTGATCCTCGCGCCCGAACGTGATCGGCCCGAGCCGCTCGCTCATGCCCCACTCGCAGACCATCTTGCGGGCGATCTCGCTGCTCTTGGCGAGGTCGTTGCCGGCCCCGGTGCTGCGCAGGCCGTCGAACTCGATCTCCTCGGCGATGCGACCCCCGAGGCTCACGGCGATCATGCCCTCGGCGTTGTTCTGATCGTAGGAGAGCTTGTCCTGCTCGGGCAGGAAGTGGGTGACGCCGAGCGCCCGACCACGCGGGATGATCGTGACCTTGTGGATCGGATCCACGGTGCCGTGCGGGAGCAGAGCGGCGACCAGCGTGTGGCCGGCTTCGTGCCACGCGGTGGTCTTCTTCTCGTCGACCGAGATGTGCACGCTCTTGCGCTCGGCGCCCATCATCACCTTGTCGCGCGCATGATCGAAGTCGTTGTGCGTGACGCGGTCGCGGTTGCAGCGAGCAGCGTTGAGCGCCGCCTCGTTGACCAGGTTCTCGAGGTCGGCGCCCGAGAAGCCCGGGGTCCCGCGCGCGATGGTGCCCAGCTCGACATCGTCGCCAAGCGGGACCTTGCGGGTGTGCACATTGAGGATGGCCTCGCGGCCGCGCACGTCGGGGAGCCCGACGACGATGCGGCGATCGAAGCGACCGGGCCGCAGCAGCGCCGGATCGAGCACGTCGGGCCGGTTGGTGGCCGCGACCAGGATCACGCCGTCGTTGCCCTCGAACCCGTCCATCTCGACGAGCAGCTGGTTGAGGGTCTGCTCGCGCTCGTCATGACCGCCGCCGAGCCCCGCTCCGCGATGGCGACCGACCGCGTCGATCTCGTCGATGAAGATGATGCACGGCGCGTTCTTCTTGCCCTGCTCGAACAGGTCGCGCACGCGGCTGGCACCGACGCCGACGAACATCTCGACGAAGTCCGAGCCGGAGATGGAGAAGAACGCGACCCCGGCCTCACCTGCGATCGCGCGCGCGAGCAGGGTCTTGCCGGTTCCGGGCGGGCCCATCAGCAAGACGCCCTTGGGGATCCGGCCGCCGACGCGCATGTATTTGCGAGTGTCGCGGAGGAAGTCGATGATCTCTTCGACCTCCTCGCGCGCCTCCTCGATGCCGGCGACGTCCTTGAAGGTGACCTTGGTCTGATGCTCGTTGAGCAGGCGCGCCTTCGACTTGCCGAAGCTCATCGCCTTGCCGCCGCCGGCCTGCATCTGGCGCATGAACATGATCATCACGGCGACGATCAGGATCACCGGCAGCCACATCAGGGCGAACTGGAAGAACATCCCTTCGTCTTCCGGCTCGACCTTGTACTGGACGCCGTTGTCCTCGAGCAGCTTGTAGAGCTCGTCGGTCGCAGGCGCGACGACCTCGACCTTGCCGCCGTCCTTCTCGTAGGCGACGTTGACGTGGCTGGGATGGACCTCGAGCTCTACCGAAGTCGAGGTCTTGTCCGCGCTCAGCTCCTGATTGACGACCTGCTTGCGGAACTCGGTGTAGGTGAGAGGCTCAGCTTTCTGGCTGTTGTTGAACAGGTTGGCCAGAAACAGCACGGCGACGATCAGGCCGAGCCAAACGAGGAGGGTCTTGGTCTGCTGCTTCACGTCGGTCGCTTCCGAGAGTCCGTCCGAGGTCTCTCTCGATTCACAGAGCGCACGAACACCCGGACCTGTCCGGGGCGCTTTCGAGGATAGCCCCCGGTTTCCGAGGGGTCAATGGTTGGCCAGACAACGTCATGGCGCCGTTTGGTGCGCACGAACGCCTTTTTTGTCGATCGTGATCCGCCGCCGAGGACGGAGGTCCCAGCTGCGCGGAGCGGGGTTCGGGGTCCCGCGACCCCCGGCCTGCGCCACCGCGACCTCGAGCGCAGCGGCGTCCATCGCCTCCACCACCCGGGCTCGAAGCTCGCTGACATCGACGAAGGCCAGCTCACACATTCGTCGCAACGCGCGCATCCGTACGGCCCTGGGGATCCGGTCGAAGCCCTGGAGATCCCACGCGAGATCATCGGTCTCACCATTCGCCCGACCACGCTGGCGAGTTTCGACTTCGTCGCGCGCCCACGCGTCGATCGCCTGTTCGGCGTCGGCGGCCTGTCGCGCGAGCCCGACCATCGCCTGCTCGACCCTCGGGTTGTGTGCCCGCAGCACCGGCAGCACGGTCTTGCGCATGCGCACCCGCAGCGCGGCCTCGTCGTCGTTGGTCGGATCGTCGAAGAACGGCAGCTCGAGCGCGAGCGCGAGCGCACGGGTCTGCTCGCGCGTCAGCTCGAGCAGCGGCCGCAGCCACGGGTGATCGAGCGTCGGCATCGCGGCGAGACCGTCGAGTCCGGCGCCGCGCGTCATGTGCATGAGCATGGTCTCGGCCTGATCGGTCGCGGTGTGAGCCAAGACGATCCACGTGGCGCCAAAGCGATCGGCCATGCTGCGCAGGGCAACCCGCCTGCTCAGGCGGGCTCGCGCCGGCAACCCGGGACCACGCTCGAGCTCGAGGCGCGTGACGAAGCTCGGCAGCTCGAGCGTGTCGGCCAAGCGGGTCACGCCCTCCGCTTCGATCGCCGACTCCGGCCGCAGCCCGTGATCGACGTGACCGATCGCCAGCGACAGCCCCTCGCTGCGACGCAGGAGCAGCAACAACCCCAGCGCCGCGATCGAATCGGCCCCGCCGGAGCAAGCCACGAGCAGGCGCCGAGGCCCCTCGGCGAGCGCCAACGCAGCCCGCACCGGCCCGAGCGCGGCCGCGATGGCCGGGCTCCGCGGCGGTGCAGAGGGATCGAACACCGCGCGAGCTTATGCGAAGGCGCTCATGCCGACAAAGCACGCGTGTGAGACGAAACCTCGGTTCCCTATTACTCTGCCCGCGTGACCGACGACATCTCGCGCGGCGACCGGCTCGCCCTGTTGTTCGAGGAGGCTCAGCTCGTCGTCGACGATCCGTTGAGCCTCGAGCTTCGTGACGACGCAGCGCAGCTGATCGAAGCGCTCCCGGTGCAGAGCTTCGTGAAGGTCGCTCGCAAGCTCCGCGAGGAGCAGCGCCTCGACTTGCTGCTGCCCTACGCGAGCGCCGAGCAGATCACCGGCATCTTCGATCTCGACGCCTGGCAGCGCGATCGGCTGTCGACGCCGCGCGCTCGCGAGTGGTTGGACCGCATCGTCGACGCCTACAACTCGAGCGACGTCGAGCGCGGACGGCTGGTCCGACTGCTGCACGACACGGACCCCGAGATGTGGCTGCTCGCCAACTCGGCCGCGACCGCGATCGCCGATCTCGAGCCCGGCGACGACGAGCAGCGCGAGGCCGTGCTCGACGACATGAGCGCGCTGGTGACCTGGGAGACGCCCGACGGCAACTTCATCGTCGGCGTGCCCGACAACGAGCTCGGGCGCATGACGCTGCGAGTGCTGAGCGCCGTGTATGACGACAACCTCGTCGAGGGCAACAAGCTGATCAGCGCGATCAAGTGGAGCCTGCACAACGAGGTCGAGGAGGATCTGCTGCGTTGGCGCAAGGGTCGGCTCGCCGATCTCGGCTTCCCCGAGTGGGACGAAGCCATGCGCCTGTTCGCACCGCTCGCGCGCGACGTGGTGACCGGCCGCGCGAGCGATGGTGAAGATCCGCGCGCGCACGTGCCCGAGCGCTTCACCGCCCTGCCCCCCGCCCAGCTCGGCGCCACGCAGGACATGCTGCGGCGGGTCATGCAGCGGCTCGACGACGCCGAGTACGATCTTCGCCTCCGCGAATTCCTGCTGCTGGCCAACGAGCTGATGGCCGCGCAGCGCTTCGAGCCTGGTGACGAAGCGCTGCAGGAGCGCGCCGTGGCCCAGGCCCAGGCCACCCTCAACCTCGCGTGCGAGCTTCTGCTGGCCGGCGAGGCCCACGAGGATCCCGACGGCTACATCGCCGAGCGCATCGCCGCGGTCGGCCTGCGCAAGCTGTTTCGGTTCGGCTACGGGCCGCTCGCCAAGCTCCGCAAGGCCGCGCTCGAGCTGCATCGCGCCGGGCAGGTCTCGCTCGCGAAGATCGGCTCGC
This sequence comes from Enhygromyxa sp., assembly GCA_035538075.1. GTDB lineage: Bacteria > Myxococcota_A > Polyangia > Nannocystales > Nannocystaceae > Plesiocystis. Next base: position 1,798 of record DATLLB010000879.1, on the reverse strand, counting down.
TGCTCGATCGTCCGTGGGGTCCGGCGCTGGCCACCCTCTCGCGCTGGTATCCGGAGCTGCCGCTCGACGGCAAGCAAGCGAGTCGACCGCTGCGCAGCGTCGCCGACGTCGCGCGAGCGACCGCGCTGATCGGCGAGGCCGGAGCGCTCGCGCAGCTGTGCTTCGGTCTGTCGGGCTTCGCCGTCGATCCGATCTGGCTGCAGCGCGCCGACGAGCCCGATCGCATCCACCTCGGCGACCTCGTGCGCACGGCGATCGTCTGTGTCGCGCGCGGCGAGACGATCGAGGGCGGCCTGCGTCCGCTCGGCGCCGACGACCTCGAGTGGGCGCGCGACAACCTGCTCGACGATCGCATGCGCCCGAACCAGCAGCTGCGCGAGCTGTTGCTCGAGCGCGCCGAGGCTGCGGGCGTCGGTGAGCGCGGCGAGGCGCTGGCCGACATCTTGTTGCCGCGGCTCGCCGTCGAGCTGGTCGGGCTCGAGGCCCGCGAGGACGAGACCATCGACCTCACCAAGGTCTCCGGCGTGCTGACCATTCAACACGTCGGCGTGTGGCTGAAGACCGCCGCGCCGGAGTAGTTGGACCCGCACGCAGGAAAGGACCCCCTTGTAGGGGGTCACCACGTGCGGTGGAGCACTACGTGCGGGCCCCATCCTCGCTCGCACGCAGTGCGAGCGAGGCGGACGCGAAGCGGACGTGCATGGCTCAGTCTACGACTGTCCACGGGGGTCTTCACAAATGTGTCCGAGCTTGGCGAGCGCGTCGAGAGCCGCCGCGCGCTCGGCCGCACGCAGGCTGCGGCCCTCGCCTTCGCCGAGCACCTCCACACCATCGCTCGCGCGCAGCTCCACACGCGCGCGCCAGTGCGGCTGCTCGGGCGGCGGCGGCTCGCCGATCGGCGCGTACACGGGCGTCATCCGCCGCTCGGCCTGCACGAGCTGCTGCAGCCGCGACTTGGGATCGAGCCCATCCTGCGGCGCGGGGCATCGATCTGGGGCGCTGGCTGTTCCTCGGTCGCGGCGACGAGCAACGCGGGGCGCGTGATCGTGACGGCACGCTGGCCGACGCGCTCGAGGCTGTGCTCGGCGCGGTGTTTCTGGACGCGCGCGCGTGTGGGCGGGATCCGATCGTCGCGGCGGCGGGGGTGTTCGAGCGGCTGTTCGACGAGCGCCTGCAGAGCCTCGCGCCGCAGGATGGGCTCGATCCCAAGTCGCGGCTGCAGCAGCTCGTGCAGGCCGAGCGCCGGATGACGCCCGTGTACGCGCCGATCGGTGAGCCGCCGCCGCCCGAGCACCCGCACTGGCGCGCGCGCGTGGAGCTGCGCGCGAGCGATGGGGTGGAGGTGCTGGGCGAAGGCGAGGGTCGCAGCCTGCGTGCGGCCGAGCGCGCGGCGGCTCTCGACGCGCTCGCCAAGCTCGGACAGCCCTGCGACGGATGAGCTACTCGACCGCGGCGGTCTTCAGCCACACGCCGACGTGCTGAATGGTCAGCACGCCGGAGACCTTGGTGAGGTCGATGGTCTCGTCCTCGCGGGCCTCGAGGCCGACGAGCTCGACGGCGAGCCGCGGCAACAGGATATCGGCCAGCGCCTCACCGCGCTCACCGACGCCGGCAGCCTCGGCGCGCTCGAGCAACAGGTCGCGCAGCTGCTGGTTCGGGCGCATGCGATCGTCGAGCAGGTTGTCGCGCGCCCACTCGAGATCGTCGGCGCCGAGCGGACGCAGGCCGCCCTCGATCGTCTCGCCGCGCGCGACACAGACGATCGCCGTGCGCACGAGGTCGCCGAGGTGGATGCGAT
>DATLLB010000878.1:0-6736 GCA_035538075.1 Enhygromyxa sp. | reverse complement strand
CAGCTCGGCATCGACGCGAACAAGGAATGGACGATCGTGGTGTATCGGGCCGGGCTCCGGCGTGACCACAAGTGCCCGGCTTGGGCGGTGTTCTTCAGTCCCGAGCTGTCGGTCCGGTTGGACATGCAGGTTCGGATGTTCGCCGTCGAACCAGAGCTGCGGCCGTACGTGATCACGCCGGAAATGATCCCGATCGTGCAGGATCTACAGGTCGCACTCGACAACTATGCCTGGGCGGTGTTGGCGGCTGCAGTGCACAACACGGGTCCGCACGCGGTGGTCGGTGCGACGGTGGCAATTCGGGCGTTGCTGCGTCTCGCCCCGGAGGATTATGGGCGATATATACAGCTGGTCTCGTCCAGCGTCGGAGAGGAAGTCATGCAACAAGTACGCGAGCAGTTACCACCGGAAGAGCAGTACGAGCTGAGCGACTTCGAACGAAGGGGCTCCTCATTCACGCGAGGGCACAGGGAGGGGTACAAGGAAGGGCTCGAGCAAGGCATCGAACGAGGTCTCGAGCAAGGGCTCGAACGAGGTCTCGAGCAAGGCATCGAACGAGGTCGCGAGCAAGGGCTCCACGGGCTGCGGACAGCGCTGCGAACTGTGCTCGAGGTGCGCGGGCTGGTCATCGAGGAGCGAACGCTGCAGCAGATCGCGGCGTGCTCGGACATCGGGGAGCTCCGCGAGCTGATCGCTCGCGCGGCGGTGATCAGCAGCGCTGCGGCGTTGTTCTCGGAGTGAACTCAGAGGCCGGCGGCGGTGCGTAGCTCGCCACGCATGATCGCAACGGCGAGCGCCTCGAGCTCGGCAGTCATGCTGCGATCCCCCTCGAATGCCCCCACGTACTCGCGGATCTTCGCGTGCACCCGCTGCAGCGGCGCGCTGGTCGGGTGCTCGCGTAGGTCGATGCCTCGCGCGGCGGCAGCAGCCTCGATCGCGAGCACCCGCGCCAAGTTGGCAACCACGGCCTCGAGCTTGCGCGCGGCGATCGGGCCCATGCTGACGTGATCCTCCTTGCCGGCGGAGGTCGGGATCGTATCCACGCAAGCGGGCATGCTCAGCGTCTTGCATTCGGACGCGAGCGCAGCGGCGGTCACCTGCGCCATCATGAAGCCGCTCTCGACTCCGGGATCGTTCGTCAAGAACGGCGGGAGCCCGCGTGAGTGCTCGGCGGTGCACAGGCGATCGATGCGGCGCTCGCTGATCGTGGCCAATGTCGTGAGCGCAGCGCAGCCGTGATCAGCCGGCAGCGCGACAGTCCCGGCGTGGAAGTTGCCACCGCTGAGCACATCGAAGCCGGCGTCGGGATCTTCTAGGTCGCGCAGCAGCACGAGCGGGTTGTCGGTGAAGCTGTTGAGCTCGATCTCCACCACGCTCGCGATGTAGTCGATGGCCGCCCGCGCGGCGCCGTGGACCTGCGGCATGCAGCGCAGCGAGTAGGCGTCCTGCACCTGCCCGCACTCGGCATGCGAGCGATTGAGGGCCGAGCCCTCGATCAATTTGGCGATGGTCTCGGCGCTGCGACGCTGACCGGGGTGCGGCTTGCCGGCGTGGATCCGCGGGTCGCAGCTCTTGGTGGTGCCGAGCATCGCGTCGAGGCTCAGCGCGCCGATGATGTCGGCTGCGACGGCGAGCTGGTCGGCGTCGTGGATCGAGAGGGCCGTGATCGCGGTCGTCACCTGCGTGCCGTTGATCAGGCTCAGGCCTTCCTTGGGCGCGAGCTCGAGCGGGGCGAGGCCGACCGCACGCAGCGCTGCGGCGGCGGGCATTCGCTCACCGCGAAGCAGCACCTCGCCCTCGCCGATGACCGGCAGCGCGAGGTGGGCGAGGGGAGCGAGATCTCCACTGGCGCCCACGCTGCCTTGGCGCGGGACGATCGGGACGATCCCGGCGGCGAGCAGCTCGAGCAGTCGACGTGGCACCAAGGGCCGCACCCCCGAGGCACCGAGCGCGAGCGTGTGGGCGCGCAGCAGCAACAGCGCTCGCACGACGTCCGGCTCGAGGATCGCCCCGACCCCGACCGCGTGACTGCGCAGCAGGTTGCGTTGCAGATCGCCGAGCTTGCTCGCGGGGATGCGCGTCTCGGACAGCGCCCCGAAGCCGGTGTTGACCCCATAGATGGTCTCGCCGGCAGCGAGCGAGCGCTCGAGCAGCGCGCGGGTGCGGGAGAGCTCCGACTCTGCGGTCTCGCTCAGGCTCGCAGGCGCCCCGAGCCGAGCAACGCGGTGGACCTCTTCGATGGAGATGCGGCGGCCAACGATCACCGCTTCGGTGAGCATGGCCGCTCCGATAACACGGGGCCCGGATCTTTGCTCGCCCGTGCATACCGCTACCGCCGTATGCGACGCCCCATCCACTACGGCCCCAGCGCATTGGCCGGTTTGTCAGTCGGTGGCACCAACGTAGCGCACGTGAGCCCGATGCTCGCGGCTGCACCAAGCAGCCGCTCTTCATGGCCGGTGCGCGGGTCCGGGGGGCGAGCCAAGTAGCCTTTGACCGTGGGCGCGGGCACGGTCTACGCTAATCGCCGATGCGAGTATGCCCGCAGTGTGGCGCTCGCTACGAGGACGAAGCCGCCTTCTGCCCGATGGACGGGTCGCCCCTCGGCGAGCTCTCGAGCCCGAGCGCCTCCACGCACGCGGGTGGGCCCACGTTCGCGCCGCCGCCGAGCGCGAGTGGGTCGGTGCTGCGCTGGCAACCATCGACGCGCGCCGGCTCGGGGCCGCAGGTGGCGGCGTCGGCCAGCAGCAGCTGGGTGGTCGGCAACGGATCGGGCGCGGCTGCGGTGGCGGTGCAGGAGAGCGCGCCCGACCTGCAACCGGAAGAGTCGATGCTCGGGGTGGTGCTCGGCGATCGCTACCGCGTCGACGAGCGTATCGGTGCGGGCGGGATGGGGCTGGTCTACCGAGCGACGCACGTGTTGATCGGGCGCAAGCTGGCGATCAAGCTGCTGCGTCGTCGCTATGCGTCGCAGCGCGAGGTCGCGGAGCGCTTCGTGCAGGAGGCTCGGGTCGCTTCGAGCGTCAAGCACCCCAACGTGGTCGACATCATCGACTACGGGACCACGCCGCTCGGCAGCCCGTACTACGTGATGGAGTTTCTGGCCGGGCACAGCCTGGCGCGGGAGATCGTGCAGCACGGGCCGCTCGAGCCGCGGCGGGCGTTGGGCATCGCGGTGCAGATCGCCCACGGGCTCGCGGCGGCGCACCAGGCCGGCATCATTCACCGCGACCTCAAGCCCGACAACGTGTTCGTGGTCCCGGCCGACGTCGGGGCGCCCGAGCAGGTGAAGATCCTCGACTTCGGCATCGCGCGCGTGGCCGGTCGCAAGACTCGACTGACGGCGGCGGGCGTGGTCGTGGGCACGCCCGAGTACATGTCGCCCGAGCAGGCCCGCGGCGACGAGCTCGACGCACGTTCGGACATCTATGCGCTCGGCGTGGTGCTGTTCGAGCTGCTCACCGGTCGCGTGCCGCTCAGCGGCGACTCGATGGTGGGGACCCTGACCAAGCAGGTGTTCGAGCTGCCGCCGCCGATCCGCGAGATCGATCCGCGCTTCGCCGGTTATCCGAGCATCGAGGCCGCGCTCGCGCGCTTGCTGGCGAAGAACCGCGACGAGCGTCCGGCCTCGGCCCTCGACGCGGCGAGCCTGCTCGCGACGGCGGCCGCGAACGATCTCGAGCCCGTCGATGATCGCCGCGAGCAAGCGGTGGTTGCGGGCTGGTCGCAGCCGAGCCAGGCGAGCTATCCGCAGCCAGCCGAGCCGGATCGGCCGAGGCGATCGACCATCATGATCGGCTCGGGGGCGATCACGACTGCGCACGAGATCGTCGAGGCCGAGGGTCCGCGCACGGGGAGCTTCGCGGCCAAGCAGGGCGAGGAGGCGCAGCTGCCCAAGCGGCCGAGCGTGATCGTCACCGATGCGCCGCCCGGGCAGAGTCAATTTCGTCCCGCGCGGGTGTTGCAGGTCACCCAGATGGCGCCTCCGCCTGCACCACCGACGTTGCCCGTGGGATCGGCCATGTCGAACACGCCGACCCCCCGCGAAAACCGCCCCGCGAGCGCAGAGCCGAGGCTCGGCAAGCGGCCGCGGCCGGGTCTGCGTCGTCGGCATCTGCCGCTGATCCTGGTCGGGCTCGGGGCAGCGATCTTCGCTGCGCTGGTGACAATCGGGTTCGTGCAGTGGATGAAGCGTCGAGAGGCGCGACGTCCTGACGCAACCAGCCTGAAAGCATCGCCGCTGGACGACCGTCCCCACGCACATCAACGGCCGAATACCCACGTCCATGGGGCGGTCCAAAGCACCACGCGCGAGATTGAGCCTTCCCTGCGAGGGCCGCTCACGGCCGAGTCCCGACCGGCCATGGCCTACACGAGAATCTAGATCACCCGGCAAACCCGCTCCCGCGAAAATGCGGTACGCTAGCCCGGCCTCCCTACCGACCGAGCGACTCCCGACCGAGTGACTCCCGACCGACGAGCGACTCAATGGCTGAACCTAAAATGAATTCCGGCACGGTTGTCTCGGACCCCAAGGCCACCGCGGGTGGGGGCACGATGATTGCGAGCTCCAGCGCGGCACCGAAGGGACCGCCGCCTGCCCCGTCACCGGGTGGGGCACGAACGATGGTGGCGAGCGCTCCTCCGCCGCTCAAGCCGGCACCCGCGGCCGCGGGTGGTCGCACGATGGTCGCCTCGGCAGCGCCGGCGCCCGCAGCCGAGCCGGAGATGATGGGCGGCGGCACGATGATCGCCAGCAATACGCCCGCACCGGGAGTGCCCGCGCCGGTCATGACTCAGCACTCGATGCCGATGCCGTCCGACCTCTCGGGCCAGACGCTGCTCGGGCGCTACACGATCGTCAAGAAGCTCGGCGAAGGCGGCATGGGTACCGTCTACCTGTGCGAGCACGCGACGATCGGCAAGAAGTTCGCGGTCAAGGTGCTGAGCCACGAGCTCGCCCACAAAGAGGATCTGCGCGAGCGCTTCCTGCAGGAGGCCCGCGCGGCCTCGATGATCAGCCAGGAGAACGTCGTCGAGATCAGCGACTTCGGCGAGACCCCCGACGGCTCGGTGTTCTTCGTGATGGAGTTCCTCGCGGGCGAGGATCTGTCGGACACGGTCAAGGATCAGGGGCGGCTGCCTTGGGCCCGCGTGAAGCCGATCATGCTGCAGATCTGCCGCGCGCTGGGTGCTGCCCATGACGCGGGCATCATCCACCGCGACATGAAGCCGGAGAACTGCTACCGCATCAAGCGGGGCAAGAACGACGACTTCATCAAGGTCCTCGACTTCGGCATCGCCAAGGTCACCTCGGAGGACGAGACCGAGGGCAAGGGCCTGACCCGCACGGGCATGATCTTCGGCACGCCCGAGTACATGTCGCCCGAGCAGGCGCAGGGGGCCAAGCCCGATCACCGCGTCGACATCTATGCCGTCGGCGTGATCATGTACGAGTTGCTCACCGGTCGGGTGCCGTTCACGGCGGACACCTTCATGGGGATCCTGACCAAGCACATGTTCGAGGTCCCCGAGGCGCCGTCCTCGGTGGTGCCCGACGCCGACATCCCGGCGGAGGTCGAGGCCATCATCCTCAAGGCCATGCAGAAGGACCGCGAGCTGCGGTTCAAGAACATGGCGGAGTTTGCCGAGGCGATCGAGGCGGTCGGCACCGGGGCCGCGGCGGTGGCCGTGGTCAACGAGAACATCGCCCGTCCGTCGACCGGCGAGATGGCCTTCACCGGTGGTCGGCCGACGCCGATGCCGGGCACCATTCCGCCGGTCGCCGCCGAGTATCAGGAGCCGAGCAGGTCCAACAAGGGGCTGATCTTCGGCGTGATCGGTGGCCTCGCGCTCGTGGCTGCCGGGGTCGGGGCGTTCATCGCCTTTGGCGGTGACAAGGACAAGGACCAGCAGGTCGGCCAAGCGCAAGAGCAGCCCAAGGAAGACCCGGCGACCGTCGGCACGCCGCCCGTGGACGAGAACAAGCCCGTCGAGCAGCCGCCGGTGGTCGAGGAGCCCGAGAAGGTCAAGGAGATCGCGGCGGGCACCGAGACGGTGAACTACAAGGTCACCACCAAGGATCCCGACGGCAACCTGATCGAGGCGAAGATCCAGGATCCGCTCGACAAGGCCATCTACGGGATGACCAACACCGAGACCGGTGTGCAGGTCGAGAAGTCCGAGACCGCGCTCAAGCTGCTGCTCGTGGCCGATGGCTTCGAGCCCAAAGAGATCGAGATCATCCCGGTCCGCGACAAGTTCTTCGAGTACGAGCTGACGCCCAAGAAGAAGATCATCTCGAACAAGCCGCCGCAGAAGAAGACGACCGACAAGAAGCCGGACGACACGAAGAAGCCGGACGAGACCAAGACCGACACCAAGGAAGACAAGCCTCCGCGTCGGGTCTCGCCGGATCTCAAGGATCCGTTCGGCTCGAAGGGCAAGTAGGTCGCGCCGACTTGCGAGCAAAGAGGGAGCCCGAGTGGCTCCCTTTTTCATTGGTTCACCTCGTCACTCGCCCGGACGCGGGAGCTCGAGCGCGGCCAACAGATAGGCGACGATGCCCGGCACGTCGTTCTCGATCCACGCGGTCGGATCGTGCGGGTTGAAGCGCCAGAACAAGCTCGGCGCGCGCAGGTGCTGGGCGAAGCTGGCTCGCAGCGGGAAGCACTCGACACAGACCGACCAGCAGCGGTGGCGGTGGTGCTGGTGGTCCTCCTGCTCGCCAGTGAAG
>DATLLB010000877.1:0-8064 GCA_035538075.1 Enhygromyxa sp. | reverse complement strand
GTCTCGGTCTCGTTCTCGGTAGAGGTCGTGTCGTCGGTGCAGCCGATCGAGCACATCAAGATCGCGCCAAACGCAGCGGAAGCCAGTTGTCGTGTCATTGCCCGAAACCAAGCACCAAAGAACGGCCGGGGCCACGCGGGGCCGCCGAGCGAGATCACGACCACACGAGGTGGGGATCGAAGCCCGCCCGCCCGCGTCCAACGGCTTGGCTCAGTCCGCGAACGTCTCCGCTTCGCGCACGATGAAGTCCCAGACCGCGCGCACGCGCGGGACGTCGCGCAGCGCTCGATGGCCTACCAGCCACAGCGCGCCGCTCGGGGTCGCCGGCAGGCGCTTGTCGAGGCTGCGCGCGAGCGGGACTTCGGCGAGCCCGATCCAGCGGGCAAACGGACGCGGGACCAGGATCGCCCCGAGGCCCGACTGCGCGGCCTGGATCTGCGCGTCCATCGAGCTCGTGCGCAGCACGATCCGCGCGGCGTCGACGTTGGCGGCGATCCAGCGCGCGTCCGGAAAGCTGGTGAGATCGGCACCCCAGGTGATCCAGTCGAGCGCGTCGAGCCGATCCACGCGGCCGCCGAGGCGCTCGATCAACGCCGGCGCGGCGACGATCACCGACTGCGCCTCGGTCAGTCGCACCGCCAGCAGATCGCCGCTGCGGGGCCGAGCGATGCGCAGCGCGAGGTCGGCCTCGCGGCGGGTCAGGTCGGCGTAGCCGATCGACGCGTCGAGCTCGATCGTCAGCTTGGGATGCCGCGCACGCAGGCGGATCAGCGCGGGCGCGATGAACCAGTTGGCGAGCCCTGGCGGGGCGGTGATCCGTACGGTCCCCTCGGGCTCGGTCTCTCGCCCCTCGACCAGGTGCAGGGCCTCGGTGACCGTGCGCTCCATCGTCTCGGCCACCGGCAGCAACGCCTCGGCGAGCTCGGTCGGCGCGATGCCGGTCGGCGAGCGATCGAACAGATGCACGCCGAGCGCCTGCTCGAGCGCGTCGAGTCGGCGCGCGACCGTCGAGGTGTTGACCCCGAGCCGCTCGGCCGCGCCGACCAGCGATCCGGCCCGACCGATCGCCAGCACCACCTGCAGATCATCCCAGCGCAGCCGCTCGCTCGGCGGCTCGGGTGGGTTTGCATTTTTGCGATCTGGCTTTGCTTTTTTCGGCATGGCTTTGCGAACTTGCAAGGTCCATGTTGGCCGCATGCCAGCACCCCAACAAGCGCAACTGCACACGATCTTCGGCGCCGGACAGGTCGGTCTGCGGCTCGCCCACGAGCTGCTCGATCGCGGCTTTCGAGTTCGCCTGGTCCGTCGCGGATCCGCCGGAGCGGCGCGAGCCAACCTCGAGTGGCGATCGGGCGACGTGACCGATCCGAGCTTCGCCGACGAGGCCGCGCGCGGGGCTGCGGTCGTCTATCACTGCGCCAACCCGCCGGACTACAGCCGCTGGCATGGCGTGCTCGAGCCGCTCGCCCGCGCGGTCCGAGGGGCCGCGGCGCGGGCCGGCGCGCGCCTGGTCGTGCTCGATTGCCTGTACATGATCGGCGTCCCGCCGCGCTCGCCCTTCGATGAGGACACGCCGATGCGGCCGTGCAGCAAGAAGGGCGAGCTGCGAGCGGAGCTGGTCGAGGAGCTGTTCGAGGCCCACCGTCGCGGCGAGGTCGAGGTCACGACCGGGCGCGCCTCCGACTTCTTCGGTCCCGCGACGCCGCTCTCGATGCTGTTCAACCAGCGCTCGCTCGAGCGCCTGCGCGCGGGCAAGCCGATCGAGATGTTCGGCGACCCCGACATGCCGCACGGCTACAGCTACACGCCCGACGTCGCGCGCGGGCTGGTCGAGCTCGGCACTCGAGCCGAGGCGGTCGGCAAGGTCTTCCATCTGCCGCTCGCGTGGGCCGGCAGCTCGCGCGCGCTCGTGCAGCGGGCCGGTGAGCTGCTGGGCTCGACCGGCGCCGTGCGGGCGGTGCCGAGCTGGGCGCTCGCGGCTCTCGGCGTGTTCTCACCGATGCTGCGAGCGGTCCGCGAGATGGTCTATCAGTGGGAGCACCCGTACGTGATCGACGATCGTCGCTTCCGCGCGACGTTCGGGCTCGAGCCCACGCCGATCGACGACGCGCTACGATCGATGTTGGCTGGTTGACCCGTCGTCGGGGCCAAACCAGCCCCCCAACGGGGGGCACCACGTGCGGCCGAAAACCACGAACCGATCCGCTTCGCTCGCAAAGCGAGCGAACGGCCGCGAAGCGGCCGGCTGCGGCTAACACTGAGGCGGCCGCGGGGGGGCTAAACTGGCCCTAGCCCTCGACTTTGGCGGAGAGCCGATCGACCTGACCCTTGGCGACCTTGGCGAAGCGTCCGTCCGGCTCGAGCTCGAGGTACTTGCGATAGCCCTCGAGCGCGCGCGGGAGGTTGTTCTTCTCCTGCTCGACGACCGCGATCGTGATCCAGCAGGTGGCCTGCTTGGCGTCGATCCCGACGCACTCGTTGGCGGTCGCGAGCGCGTCGTCGTGCTTGCGCTTCTCGAGCTGCGAGAACCCTCGCAACGCGAGGGCGCGCGGCTCCTTGGGAATCTTCTCGAGGATCTCGTCGATGATCTTGGCCGCGTCGGTGTGCTTCTGCCGATCGAGCAGGTTGGTCGCCTCGGCGAGCTTGGCCTCCAGCTCCTCGGCTGGGATCGCAGGCGGCGGAGGCTCGGGCTCGGGCTCGACCTTGGGCTCGGGCTCGGGCTCGGGCGGCGGAGGTTCGGGCTCGGGCTGCGGATCGGCGACCTCACCGGTCTCACCCTCGGCGACCTCATCGTCGCTCGTGCCGAAGATCGCGTCACGGAACGCGTAGGCCGAGACCATCACCAGCACGCTCGCGACCAGGGCGATCGGGATCCACGGCAGCTTGCGCTGCGGGACCGGAGCCGCGGTCGAGCTGGTCACGATCTCGCCGGCCATGCTCCCGCGGCTGTCGTCCTCGTCGACGTCGAAGTCCTCGTCGTCGTCGTCGAAGTCGTCATCATCGTCGTCGAAGTCGTCGTCATCGGCGTCCTTCGGCGGCTTGGCCTTCGGCCGACCTGCGGCTGCGGGCGCCTCGGGCTTGCCGGGCTTGGGTGCGCCCTGAGCTTCGACGGCGGCGACCGATCCGGCCGGGCGATCCTCGAACTCGTCCTCGAACTCGTCGCCGAACCCACCGTCGACGAATTCATCGTCGTCCTTGGGAAAGGCCCCGGCGTAGCCCGGCTTCGGCTCGGCCTCGGGATCGAGGCCGAGCTCGGGGATCCGCGGGGTCCGAGCGCGAGTCGGCTCGGGGCTCCACGCGGGCGGATCGACGGCCGCAGCAGCCGGCGGCGTCCAGGCGGGCGTCGGCGTCGGAGCAGGCGGCGTGGTCGGAGCGGCCCACGTCGGCGTGGCCGGCTTCTGCTCCTGCAGCGGCGGCGTCCAAGTCGGCGTCGGGCTCGGACGCGCAGGCTCGGCCGGTCGCAACCATGAGGGCGCTTGCCAGACCGAGTCGCTCACGGTGGCCTGCGGTGACTCTTCGCGGACCGGATCATCGGGCGGCTGCCACGAAGGCGTCGTCGGTCCGCTGTCCTCGGCGCTACCCGGCTGCCATCGGGCGCCACGCGGCGCCGGCTGACCGAGCGTGCGCGCAGGCTCGGCGTGCTCGTCCGGGCGACCGCGCTTGGATCCGGGGAACGGACCGGGCGACTCGTAGGCCGGAGTCACGGCGGGCTCGAGCGGCGCGCGTGAATCGAGGCTGCCGGCCGCGCGCCCCTTGTCGTCGGGTGCTACGACACCGGCAGCGCTCGGCTCACTCGGGATGTCGCGCGTCGATGGACGACGTCGAGGTGGCGAGCTCGCTGGCGCCTCGCTCCCTGCAGCTGGTGGCGCGAGCTGTCGCGCGACCTCGCGAGCAATCTGCTCGGTCAGCACGGCGACATCTCCGGACCACGCGGGGCGCTTGCTCGGATCGAGCCACTCCCCGCAAAACCGGCACTTTACGGCCGCAGGCTGAATCGTTTCTCCGCAAAAGGGGCAAGGCTTCACGGCCCGCGGAACGTATCACACCCGGCGGCCTGCCGCGCGAGCGCGGGTTTTCGCGCGCCCTGCACTGCCGCACCCAATGTAGACCATGGCTGGATTGCGGTACGCTGCCGGCCATGCAGCGTTCGCTTTTCTTGCTCGTGGGCGCGTTCGCCTCGTTGGCGCTGGGGTGCCAAAAGGATGCCGACATCGGGGATTCGGAGACCGACGAGTCCGGACGCGAGACCGAGACGGCCAGCGACGAGAGCGACACGGACACGGACACCGAGACCGAGACCGACGAAGGTCGCAGCTTCGTGCCCGACGACGAGACCGAGACCGAGACGGGCGACCCGCCGCCTGAGCCCAAGACCTGCCGCGAGATGCTCGACTGCGTGTTCATGTGCCTCGGCGATCTTGGCCTCGAGTGCCTGCAGATGTGCGGTGAAGGCTTCGACCCGGCCGAGGCGCAGAAGGCTGGCGAGCTGGTGCTGTGTCTCGGTGAGCAGTGCGTGGAGAAGGAGCAGTGCGTCGAGTTCACCTCCGAGGAGTGCATCGGCTGCATCGGCTTGGGCCTGTTCCTGCCCGAGCCGCCCGGCTGCGAAGAGCCGGCGCTCGCCTGCGAGTGACGCAACACGTCGCGACATCCGTGCGTCAGCGCTTGGCTCCGCACCGCAAAATGCACGCGGGCTGGCGCTCGAGCGCGGTGGTACGAGGCTTGTAAGTGCCCTCTCGAGCCGCGATCGCGCGGTCGAACGAACATGCACACCGACTTCACTCCTCTCGCATCCACGCTCGGCGGGATGATCATTGGCCTCGCCGCCGCCGTGATGCTCGCGTTCAACGGCCGCATCGCTGGCATCAGCGGGATCTTGGGCGGCTTCCTCGAGGCCGGCGAGGGCTGGAGCTGGCGCGGCCTGTTCCTGCTCGGCATGGTGCTCGGCGGGCTCGGGCTGTTGGCGTTCGCGCCTTCGGTCATGCCCGGCGCGGCGATCGACTCGCTGCCTCTGTTGATCGGCGCGGGCCTGCTGGTCGGCTTCGGCACGCGCCTGGGCGGCGGCTGCACGAGCGGACATGGGATCTGCGGCATCTCCCGGCTCTCGGTTCGCTCGCTGATCGCCACGATCCTCTTCATGGCTGCCGCGATGATCACCACGTTCGTGATGCGCCACCTGATCGGAGGTGTGGGATGACCGACAAGCGCTCGCACGTGGTCGCGTTCGTCTCGGGCCTGCTGTTCGCGATCGGCCTCGGCGTCGCGGGCATGACCAACCCGAACAAGGTGCTCAACTTCCTCGACGTGTTCGGCGATTGGGATCCCAGCCTCGCGCTGGTGATGGCTGGCGCGATCCTGGTCTACGCGCCGGTCTACCGTCGAATCAAAGGTGAGGCCGCGCCGAAGTTCGCCGAGCGCTTCCACTGGCCGACCAAGCAGGACGTGGACGCCAAGCTGGTCGTCGGATCGATCCTGTTTGGGATCGGCTGGGGCATCGCCGGGTTCTGTCCGGGTCCGGCGATCGTGGCCGCGAGCACCGGTCAGGCGTCCACGCTGGCGTTCTTCGCCGCGATGGTGCTCGGCATGCTCGCGCAAGGTGTGGTCGCGCGGCGGCTCGAACAGCGCCGCAATTAGTGCTGGAGCGCTCGCCGTCCCGGTCGCCGGGCCGGCGAGTTGCACTTGATGCTGCACGCCCGCGGCTGCGCTTCGCTGCTACCCTGCATGCGGATGGACGCAGCCACGATCGTTCATCACGACGATGAAAAGCTGCGGCTGGTCTCGGCCGGCGCGCTGCTGCTCGTGCACATTCGGCTGCGTTACACCCATGAGGAGAGCGCGGCCGTTCACGCGGTGCAGGAAGACCTGCGCGCCACGGTCGGACGCCACGCCTTGCTGGTGATCGTCAGCGACGTGCGGGCCGAGCTGTCGGAGCGGGCGCGCAGCTTCTCGCGCCACACCAGCGCCGAGTTTGCCGACTGGGTCGTGTGTGTGGCGAACGTGATCGAGCCGCGCGGCCTGATCGGCGCCACGGTCCGCTGCATCATGGCGGGGCTGCGCGCGCTCGACCAGCCGCGGTACCCGGCGCGGGAGTTCGCGAGCGTGCGCGCGGCCGCGATGTGGATGGCGCCGCTGCTGCGCGAGTCCGGCATCGCGTTGCCCTTCGAAGCCGAGTCGGAGCTGCTGCTCGAGTGGGCCGAGCGGGTCCGGGCACCCGAGCCGCTCGAGCAGCAACAAAGTTCTCTGAGCTCGTAACGCGCCGCGATCGTCGTCCGTGGGCCGGCCATGACGACGAATTCCAGCAAGCAACCACAGCACGAGCGCGCCGACGTGGTGATCGTCGGCGCCGGGCTCGGCGGCCTCGCAACGGCAGCCCGGCTCGCGCAGGCCGGGCTGCGCGTGATCGTGTGCGAGCGGGCCTCGGTGCCCGGCGGGCGCGGGCGGACGGTCAACCGCTCGGGCTTCTCTCTAAACCTCGGGCCGCACGCGGTCTACTGCGCTGGACCGGCGACGGCGATGCTGCGCAGCGTCGGCGTCGAGCCGCGCGGCCACATGCCGCGCGGGCGCGGAGTCGTGATCCGCGACGATCGCGAGCATGCGCTGCCGGCCACGCCGCTGTCGCTGCTGACGACCTCGGCGCTCGAGCTGCGCAGCAAGTTCGAGCTGATGCGCTTCTTCGCCCGGCTCGGTCGCATGTCGACGAGCGGGCTCGATCATCAGAGCGCAGCCGAGTGGATCGACGAGCAGCTGGTCGGCGAGGACGTGCGCGCGCTGGCCCGGACCTTCGTGCGGATCGCGACCTACTGCGGCGAGCTCGACACGATCTCCGCCGAAGCCGGGCTCGCGCAGCTGCAGCTGGCGCTGCGCGGCGTGCTGTACCTCGACGGCGGCTGGACGCAGCTGGTCGACGCGCTGGTCGAGCGCTGCCTCGCGGCCAAGGTCGAGCTGCGCTGCGACGCGCGCGTGCGTGCGGTCGGGCGGGCCGACACCGCGCGCTGGGCCGTCGAGCTCGATGATCGCACGCTGAGCTGCGAGCAGCTGATCCTCGCCGGCTCGCCGACCATGGCCGACAGCTTGCTCGCGCCGCTGCTCGGCGGTCCACGCTTCGCCGCGAGCACGCGGCCGATCACCGCCGCGTGCCTCGATCTCGGCCTGCGCGGCGAGTGGCCCGGGCCGATGGCGATCCTCGACATCGACGAGCCGATCTATCTCTCGGTCCACTCCAACGTCGCGGCCCTGGCCCCGGCCGGGCACTCGCTGGTCTCGCTCGCGTGGTATCGCCGAGCGTGCGACGAGCAGACGCCTGCGGCCGAGCTGCGCGCCCGACTGGAGCGCTGCGCTCGGCGATGGATGCCCGACTTCGAGTCCGCGCTGGTCGTCGAGCAATTCCTGCCCGACATGATCGTCGCCCACGATCGCCCGCAGGCGGCCCGCGGCGGGCTGCAAGCGCGGCCGTCGGTGTGCGTGGACGAAGGCCTGTGGTTGGTCGGTGACTGGGTGGGCGAGCGCGGGCAGCTGCTCGACGCTGCGCTCGCGAGCGCGACGGCGGTCTGCGAGCGCGTGCTCGCCGAGTCGTCACCGCGATCCACGTCGTTCGAGCGGCCGCGCATGATAGCGTGAGGTCGTGCGCGCGACGTGCCTCGGGCTCCTGATCGGTGTGCTCGGCTGTGGTGCTCGGCCGCCCGCGGATGACGTGGGCGGCACGACCGAGGCCGGGTCGGATGGCGAGAGCACAGCGGAGGGCTCGTCGACCGAGACCGAAGCCACGGACGACACGGACAGCGAAGACACCGAAGACTCGAGCACGAGCGAGTCGGAGACCGACGACGGCGAGACCGACGATCCGAGCTGGCGCAGCGCGCTCTATCCCGAGGACTGGCAGCCCGGCTTCACCGACGACGAGGGCCGGTTCCTGCACGACTTCTCCTACGCGGGCTACCACGCCGGCGAGCAGCCGATCCCCGACGCGATCGCGGGCGTCGAGCTGTCGGTGCTCGACTTCGGCGCCGATCCTTCCGGCGCGAGCGCTTGGCCGTCGTCGATCAGCATCAGCTCGAGGCCGTGCACGAG
>DATLLB010000876.1:0-10311 GCA_035538075.1 Enhygromyxa sp. | reverse complement strand
CAGCCGACGCCCTCGCCATCGCGATCTGTCACGTGCAAGCCAGCCGTTCGCCCAACATGGATGTCCCCAGCCTCAACACTCGCTTGGCCGCCGCTCGCCGACGTCGGCGATCCGCCCTGCGGAGGTCGCGATGATCGGCTGGGTGCGCGGCAAGGTCGTGCGACGGCTGCCCGCGGTCGGCGTGGCGATCGTCGAGGCCAACGGCGTCGGCTGGGAGCTGCACGTCTCGCTGCAGACGCTCGCGTCGGTGCCGGAGGAGGGCGATGTCGTCGAGCTGTGGATCCACACCAACGTGCGCGAGGACGCGATCCAGCTGTTCGGGTTCGCCGACGAGCGCGAGAAGCAGCTGTTTCGGATGCTGACCTCGGTGCCCAAGGTCGGGCCCAAGAACGCGCTGGCGGTGCTCGGCGGGCTCCCGGTGCTCGAGCTGGTCGAGTGCATCGCCGGGGGTGAGAGCGCCAAGCTGACCAAGATCCCCGGCATCGGCAAGAAGACCGCGGAGCAGATCGTGCTGACGCTCGGCGACAAGGCCGTCACGCTGCTCGAGCTGATGCGCGTCGAATCGGGCGGGGTGCCGCAGCAGACCGAGCTGCCGAGCGAGACCGCCGAGGAGCTCGCTACCGGGTTCGCGATCGCGGCGCGGGATGTGTTGATCTCGCTCGGGTGGAAACCCAAACCGGTCGAGAAGGCGCTCGCTTCGGTGGTGGTCGAGCTCGGGGACGAGGCCGAGGATGCGAACCTGGATGCGCTGGTCCGGGCCGCGCTGGCCAAGCTGATGGAGCGGTGAGCCACGCGCGATCGCGATATGCTCGCGCCGCATGGACGTGAGCCCCGAGAACGAGACCAAGCCGAGCCTGGTGTTCGCGATCATCGGCGTGTTCTGGCTCGCCGCTGCGATCGCGCTGTCGACCGTCGAGTCGCCGGGACGCCTGGTGATCGAGTCGCCCGATCCGACCCCTCGCGGCTACACATGGTCGCTGGCGTTCTTCCTGCTGCCGCTCGCGGCCATCGCCGGATGGCTGCTGCTGAGCCACCGCGAGAAGCCCCACCACCGCGCGTTCTGGATCACGCTGCTCTTGCTGATCCCGCTCGGGTTCGGGCTCGACATCATCTTCGGACTGCTGTTCTTCACGTTCGAGAACACTGGCGCGACGCTGGGCGTGCGCTTCTGGGCGCTCGACTGGCAGACGCACTCGTTCGTGCAGGAGCTGCCGATCGAGGAGTTCGGGTTCTACGGGTTTGGGTTCGCGGCGATCGTGGCCGGCTATGTGTGGTGCGATCTGTACTTCCTCGGTCGCTACGCCAACGACGGGCACGGGCGCCACGAAGGTGCGATCGTCCGCTTCTCACCGGGGGCGCTGCTGCTCGGGCTCGGGCTGACGGCGGCGGCGATCCTCTACAAGAAGTTTGGCGACCACCCGTACCAGCAGGGCTTCCCGGGCTGGATGGTGTTTCTGATCTGGATCGGCGTGACGCCGGCGGTCGGGCTCTACAAGAGCACCGCGGCGCTGATCAACTGGCGGGCGCTGACGATCGTGGTCGCGCTGCTGACCCTGGTCTCGGTGATCTGGGAGGCCACGCTCGCGGTGCCCTACAGCTGGTGGGGGTACGTGCCCGAGCAGATGGTCGGGGTGTTCATCGGCGCGTGGTCGGGGCTGCCGCTCGAGCAGCCGGTGCTGTGGGTGATGATCTCGTTCACCTCGGTGATCATCTTCGAGACCGTGCGGCTGGTGCTGCACAAGCGTGAGCGCCTGTCGGTGTATCGCGCGCTGTTTGGCGGTCGCGAGGACGACTGATGGCGCTGGTCGACGACGGCGCAGCGCGGGCGCTCGCCTACCTGCCGCGGCTCGCCGTCGAGCAATTGATCGCGGGCGTCGACGGTCGACCGACGCGGGTCACGGGCGCGCTGTTGTTCGCCGACGTCTCGGGCTTCTCGCGCATCGCGGCGGTGCTGGCCGAGCGCGGGCACGTCGGCGCGGAGCTGCTGACCGAGCTGCTCAACGCCTGCTTCGGTCGGATGATCGAGCTGCTCGAGAGCTACGGCGGTCAGGTGCTCGACTTCGTCGGCGACGCCGTGCTGGTGCTGTGGCCGGGTGCGCTCGCAGGTTCGAAGTCGGCGCTCGGCAAGGCGATCGTGGCGGCGCTGGCGATCCAGACCGAGGTCGACGGGCGCTTTGGCTTCGACGATCTGCGGCTGCGCTTGCGGGTCGGGCTCGCCGGCGGCGAGCTGACGCTGCAGCACGTCGGCGGGGCGCGACGTCGGCACTTCGTCGCGATCGGCGATCCGATTCGGCGAGTCGGGCTCGCCTGCGCGCGGGCGGAGCGAGGCACGGTCATGCTCGATCACACCGGCTTCGCGGTGCCTAGGGAGCTGCGGACCGAGCTGGTCGATCGCTCGCTGGTGCGGGTGCTCGACAGCGTAGGGACATGGCCGGATCCGCTGCGGCCGATCGCGCTCACGCCTGCGCCCGCCGTGCTCGCGGAGCTGACCCGCTACGTGCCCGAGCCCGTGCGCGCGCGCATGCAGGTCGACGTGGCGCTGCGTGGCTGGACCTCGGAGCTGCGCGAGACCTCGATGATGTTCGTCGGCGTGCTCGATGGCTCGCAGCCGTCGGGCATTCCCACGGCCGAGCGGATCGCCGAGCTGGTCGCAGGCGTCGACGCGGTGCTGGCCGAGCTCGGCGGCAACCTCGAGCAGGTGGTGATGGACGACAAGGGCGTGGTCATGGTCGCGGCGTTCGGGCTGCCGCCGCGCTCGCATGAAGACGACCCTGCGCGCGCGGTTCGGGCCGGGCTCGAGCTGCTCGAGCTCGGTCGCGAGGCCGGCCTTCAGCTCAACGTCGGGGTCACGACCGGGCGCGTGTTCTGTGGCGCCTGGGGGCACCCGTCGCGGCTGCACTACACGATGGTCGGCGCGGCGATGAACTGGGCCGCGCGGCTGATGCAGGCCGGGCAGACCAGCGGATCGCCGATCCTCGTCGATCGCGAGACCGCGGCCCGGGCCAGTCGACGCTTCGAGTTCGAGCCGCTGCCGCCGCTCGAGGTCAAGGGCAGCGAGGTCCCGCTCGAGGTCGCGCGACCGCTGGCGTCGGCGGGTGCGAGCGGCAGCGGCTCGTTCGCAACGCGCAGCCTGATCGGTCGCGTCGACGAGCTCGCGGCGATCGAGCTCGAGCTCGATCGGATGCGCGCGGGCGAGGGGCCGGCCGTGCTGATCGTCGGCGAGGCCGGCATCGGCAAGAGTCGGCTGCTCCGCGCCGCGCTGACCCGCGCCGACCGTCGCAAGCTGGTGGCGCGGGTCGGGGCCGGCGACATGATCGACACCAGCGCGGCCTTTGCTGCGTGGCGACCGATCTTCGCCGAGCTGCTCGAGCTTGGGCCCGTCGACAGCGTGTCCGCGGGGCCCGACGTTGAACGACTGCAGCGCGAGCTTCGCGAGCTCGACGAGGTCCAGCGCCTGTTCCCGCTGCTGTCCGCGGTCGTGCCGATCGATCTGCCCGACAACACCCAGACCGCGGCCATGGACGCGCAGCTGCGGCGCGAGACCACCCGCAACGTGCTCGCGGCGGTCTTGGCCGCGCGGCTGCAACCCGGTCGCGACTTGATCGTGATCGAGGACGCGCACTGGATCGACTCGGCCTCGTGGGCGCTGCTCGACACGCTGCGGCGCGCGTGCCCGGAGATCGGCGTGCTGGTGACGATGCGGCCGCTCGAGCTCGAGCGTGGCGAGCTCGAGCCGATCGATCTCGAGCGCCTGCGTGCGAGCGCGCGCGAGCTGAGCCTCGGTCCGCTCGCGGCCGATGACGCCGCCACGCTCGCGGCCGCGGTGCTCGAGGTTGATCAGCTGCCGGCCCGCGTGGCTGCGCTGGTGGCCGAGCGCAGCGGCGGTCACCCGCTGTTCGCCGAGGAGCTGGGTCACGCGCTGCGCGACTCGGGCTTGCTGATCCTCGACGGCCACCGCTGTCGGCTGCGCGACGAGGCCAGCGATCTGGCCGCGCTCAACTTCCCCGATCGCGCGCACTCGCTGATCACCAGCCGCCTCGACGCGCTCGCGCCCGAGCAGCTGATCATCGCCAAGGTCGCGAGCGTGATCGGCCGCAGCTTCGAGCGCTCGCTGGTCGCCGCGATCGAGCCGCTCGGGCTGAGCGACGGCGCGCTGGTGGAGATCCTCGACGCGCTGGTCGGCGAGGCGCGGCTGCTGGTCCGCGAGGGCGAGGGCAGGTACGCGTTTCGCCACGCGCTGATCCACGAGGCCGCCTACGCCATGGCTGCGTTCGCCCAGCGTCGCGAGCTGCACGCCAAGCTGGCCGCCGAGCTGGAGCGGCGCGGGCACGCGGCGGATCCAGTGCACGCGGCCGTGCTCGCCCACCACTGGCGGCGCGGCGTGGACTTCGTCCGTTGCGCGTGCGAGCTCGAGCGGGCGGCCGATCACGCGCTGCGCCGCGGCGCCGCTCGCGAGGCCGCGCGCTTCCTGTGCGAGGTCGTGAGTCTCTGCGAGCAGCACCCTGGCAGCGTCGGAGCCGAGCGCGACGCGTTCGCGCTGGCGAGGATCGAGCGACGCATCGGCGAGGCCTACTGGGCGCTCGGCTCCCCGAGCGAGGCCGACACCCATGTCCTGCGTGCGCTCGCGCGGCTCGAAGGTCGAGCGCCGAGCGACGCGAGCGGCTGGCGACGACGCTTGCTGCTAGAGCTGCTCGTGCAGCTCGGTCACCTGCTGAGCCCGGCCGCGCTGATCCAGCGACGGCGCCGAGCGGCGCGCGAGCAGGCGGCCGCGGAGATCGTCGGGCTCGCCGGCACGCTGCGCTTTCACATGGGCGACATGCTCGCGTACCTGACCCACACGCTCGGCGCCGTGAATCGAGCCGAGCGAGCCGGCGCGCTCGCAGCTGCGCCGCACGCCTATGGCTCGCTCGCGTATCTGGCTGGGCTCGCGCGTCGACACGGTCTGGTCGCGCGCTACCTGGGTCGCGCGCGGCTATCCGAAGATCCGATCTGGGCGGCCGAGACCGACTACGCCGAGGGTCTCTACCACCTCGGCTACGGCCGACTCGATCGCGCGCTCGCGTTGTTCGAGGTCGGCCTCGAGCGCGCGCGCAACCTCGGCGACCGCGTGCGCGAGGGCTCCGGGCACACGCTGCTCGCCACCGCGTGGTCGTTCAAGGGCCAGTTCCCGCGCGGGCGCACGCACTTCGAGCAGCTCGCCCGGCTCGGCGAGGTCGAGGCCAACGCCCGGCAGCTGATGTGGGCGCGCGCGGGGCTGGTCAGCGTGTGCTGGTTGGATCGCGATCTCGACTACGTCGCTCGCACGCAGGCGCTCGCACGCGAGTCGCTCGAGGCTGCGGGCGACGGCGGCGATCGTCAGGCCTTGCTGGGGCTGCGCACGGCCGAGGCGTTCGCGAGCATGCGCGCGGGCGATCGCCCGAGCGCGCAGCGGCAGCTGACCGAGGCGCTCGCGATGTGGCCGACCGTGTCGAAAATTTTCTCGCTGCTCGGGCCGCTCGATCAGATGTGCGAGCTGGCGATCCTGCTTGGCGAGCGCTCGCTCGCGCGCGGTGCCTTGCAAGCGCTGGCCGGGTGGACGCGCGTGTTTCCGGTCGGAAAGAGCAGGCTGCTGCTGCACGAGGCCAACTTCGCCGCGAGCATCGGCCAGCTCGCGCGCGCCGACAGCAAGGCCAACGCCGCCGCCAAGCTGGCCGAAGCGCAGAGGCTCGGCTGGGAGCTGGCGCGCGTCGAGCTGCTTCGGGCCTCGCTCGCGCACGCTCGCGGACGTGCAGCCGAGCCCGCGCTGGAGCGGGCGGCGGCCGGCTTTGCGGCGCTCGGCATGCAGGAGCAGCACGCGGTGCTGCTCGATTTGCTGGCCACGCCCACGCGCGACGGCCATTGAGCCGCGCACGACCATCGGCGACGCTCACCTCGATGGCCGACACGCCACGTCTCGAGCAGTCGTCTTCACCCCGCTTTGCGGCTGAATGGGTGATCGCCCTCGCGTTGCTGGGCATCGCCGCGCAGCTGCTGCTCCACTGGTTCGGCGCGGCCTCGGTCGCGCTGGTCGTCAGCACCTTGCTGTTTGCGATCACCTGCTTCGCCCACGCCTATTACTCGCTGGGCTGGAAGCGCGCGGCGGTGCTGTTCGGGCTCACGCTCGGGTTCTCCTGGCTGATGGAGACGACCTCGATCGAGACCTGCATGATCGGCTGCTACGAGTACACCGACGTGCTCGGGCCCAAGCTCGGCGTCGTGCCCTTGATGATCCCGCTCGGGTGGTTCACGACCACCTACACGGCCTACGTCGTCGTCAACCTCGCCGTCGACGGCACGCCGTGGAGCGACGCGGTCGGCGGGGCAGGGCGCTCGATCCTCGTCGCGCTGCTCGGCGCGTTCATCCAGACCGCCTGGGATCTGGCCGGCGATCCCTACATGGTCCACGTGGTCAAAGCGTGGGTGTGGTTCGACGGCGGCCCGTTCTTTGGCGTGCCGTGGGGCAACTTCATCGGCTGGGTCGAGATCGGGTTCATGGCCGCGATGATCTTCCGCTGGCTCGAGCGCGACATCCCCCGCGAGCCGCTCGGGCCGATGACGCCGACTCTGGCGATGGTGCCGATCGCTGCGTACGTCGTGTCCGGCCTGCCGCTGGTGTTCATCGGCGAGCCGACGCCGACGCGCTTGCTGCCGATCTTCGCGATGGGCACCGCCTCGGTGCTGGCGCTCATGCGTGCGGCTCAGCTGACGAGCGCCGAGCCGCCCGCGACCGACGAGCCCGCACCGCGCGATTCGGCCGAGCGGGGCAAGCCGCTCGACAGCGCGATCGAGACGGCGGTGCTGGTCGTGTTCGCGGCCTGCTTCGTCGGCTACCTGCTGATCCAGCTCTGGCACCTGCTCGCCGCGCTGCCCGGCCCGGCCCGCGTGCCCTGGCAGATCGTCGCGCCGATCCTCGCGCTGATGGCCCTCGCGCATGCGAGCCTCGAGATCGGCTGGCGACGCGCGCTCGGGTTCCTGCTCGCCGCCGTGATTATCTCGCTCGCGTTCGAGAGCGTCGGGGTCCTGACCGGGCTGCCGTTCGGCCGCTACTTCTACACGCAGGTGCTCGGCGTCAAGCTGTTCGGTCTGGTCCCGTGGGTCATCCCGATCACCTACTTTGCGATCTTGTACCCGTCGTGGCTGGTCGCCTGCACCGCGCTCGGCATCGATCCGCGTAGCTACGATCCGCGGCGGCTCGGCTGGCCGAGCGTGGGCGTGACCGCGTTGGTCTCGGCGCTGGCGATGACCGCTTGGGATCTGACCATGGATCCGGTGATGGTCCACGAGGTCCACGCCTGGGTCTGGATCGACGGCGGCGCATGGTTCGGCGTGCCGTTCTCCAACTTCGGCGGCTGGGTGCTGGTCAACGGGATCATCGTGCTGGCCTGGGCGCTGCTCGGCGCGCTGGTGCCCGAGGCCGGCGTGGAGACGCGACGGCGCTGGCCGACCGCGCTGGCGATCCTCGCCTACTCGCTGTTGTGGGTGGCCGACCTCGCGCTCGGCTTCCCGGTCCAGACCAAGCTGGTCGCGCCGTTCGTGATGGGCATTCCAGCCAGCATCGCCCTGCTGCGTCTCTACGCGCCTGCCAGCAGCGGCGAGCAAACGCCATGAGCATCCGCGAGCGCCTCGAGCGGTCGCTCGCCTCTCCACGCGCGCCGCTCTGGGCCGCCGCCGTGGCCTTGCTGCTGTGCTTGCCGAGCTTGCCGGCCGGCGAGTTCCTCGACGATCACCTGATGGGCGCGCAGGCTCGCGCCGGATTGCCGGCCTGGGATCGCTATCGCTTCGTCGAGGCGCACGAGGTCGCCGAGCTGCGCGAGCAAGGCACGTTCGGCTGGTGGTCGGCGGACCAGCTGCACGTCAGCTTCTTTCGGCCGATCAGCGCGCTGACCCACGCGCTCGACCACGCGCTGTGGCCCGACGCGGTGTGGCTGATGCACCTCGAGAGCGCGCTGATCTACGCGCTGCTGACCTGGTTGGTCGCGCGGCTGATCCAGCGCGTGCACGGCCCCGGTCTGGTCGCGGGCGTCGCTGGCTTGGTGTTCGCGATCGACGAGAGCCACGCTGCGACCGCGTACTGGATCAGCGGCCGCAACACCCTGCTCGCCGCCGCGTTCGGGGTCCTGGCCTTGCTCGCTCACCTGCGCTGGCGCGAGCGTGACGACGCGAGCTCGAGCGTGCGCTGGCCGTGGGTCGTCCTGGCCAGCGCTGCGCTCGTGGCTTCGTTGCTGTCGGCCGAGGCTGGCCTGTGCAGCTTCGGCTACCTGCTCGGCTGGTCGCTCTGCTGCGAGCGCGGCCGCTTGCTCGCGCGTGTGGCCCCGCTCGCGCCCTACGTCGCGGTGATCCTCGCGTGGCGCATCGCCTACGTGAGCGCGGGCTTTGGTGCCAGCCACTCGGGCATCTATCTCGACATCGGCGCGAGCCCGGGCCTGTTCGCCGCGCGAGCGCTGCTGTTCTCGCCCTCGCTCACGTTCACGACCCTGAGCCTGCCGATCACCGACGTGATCCTCGTGCGGCCGTGGACCAGCGGCGTGCTGGCGCTCGGCGGCGTGCTGCTGCTCTGGGCGCTCGCGCCCACGCTGCGCGCCCACGCCAGCGCGCGCGCGTGGGTGCTCGGCATGCTGTTCGCGGCCGTGCCGTTCGCCGCTACCTGGCCGACCACGCGCTTGTTGCCCGTGATCTCGATCGGCGGCGCCGCGTTGATCGGTCTGGTCTACGAAGCGTGGCGCTGCGGCGAGCTACCCGGTCGCGCTCGCCGAGCCACCTACGGCCTCATGCTCGTCTGCAACCTGGTGCTCGCCCCGTTGGCGTTCGTGTTCGCCGGTCTCTCGACGCGCCTGCTCGAAGCGCCGCACCGAGTGCTGGCCGCCGAGCTGCCCAACGATCTCGGCCCGCACCTGATCCTCAACAGCCCGACCGAGATCACCAACCTCTACACCAAGGCCATCCGCGAGCGCGCCGGCCAGCGCTGGCCGCTGCCCACCTACCTTCTATACGTCGGCATCGAGCCGCTCGAGGTCGTTCGCACCGGCGAGCGCACGCTCGAGCTGACCAGCGAGCGCGGCTGGGCGGGCGAGCAGCTCGATCACTTCAGCCGAGACTGGCGCGAGGGCTTCGCCGTCGGTCAGCAGGTCAGGCTCGCGCACGCCGAGGTCACCGTGCTCGAGGTCACCAGCGATGGTCGACCTCGGCAGGTCCGCGTCGAGCTCGATCGCAGCCTCGACGAGGTCGCGATCTACGGCTTCGGTCGAGATCGCGAATCGGGCACCACGCTCGCGCGCTGGCGTCCGGCGATCGGCGAGCACGAGCGCTTCCAGGCCGGAATCCTGGATTGATTCACTCGCACGCCCAGCGAAACGTCGAGACCGACGACACACCGTGGATCATGACGCCGTCATTTGCCGGGTTGATCCGAGCGTCGGCTGGGAGCTCGAGCTCGACGCCGACCCAACCCGTGTCCGCCGGCTGCTGCCCGTCGTGGCGATACAAGGCCGCCTGGGTGTGCCCCCACGCCCGGCCCAGGCGATCGCTGCGGAGCTGCGAGAACAGGGGTGTGCTCGCCGGCGACCATTCGTTGCCATCCCAGCGCAGGCTCAATTCGGTGAAGGCGAGATCATCCCGGTACCCGCGGAAGATCAGCAGCAGCTCATCCCCGACCAGCGCGAGCTGAGCACTATTCGCCCACGGATATTCGGAACCGAAGTCGACGGCCGGATCGCCGATCGCCGCCCAGCCCGACTCGTCGCCTCGCAACAGCATGCCATCGAGAGTCACCGCATGGGCCTGCTGCTCGTCGCCCGTCACGGCCAGCGCTCGCGTCGGCCACTCGAATTCGAGCTGCAGCTCGTCGCCGTCGACCCGCCAGATCTCGAGCGCTTCTGCGCCGTATTCCACAGAGTCGCCGCCGCGGTCGATGAACACCCACGCGCTCTCGTGGCTGACCGGCCATACATACCTGAGCGTGCTCGAGGGCTCCGCCGGGCCGATCTCGGTCAGCGCGTCACCTCGCCAACGCCACAGCGCACTGCCGGCGATCATCCATCCGCCGTCGTCCGAGACGGCCTCGATGGCGGTGAAGCCATGCGTCGCGTCGGTCGGGATCGAAGGCACACGCAGCACCGGGCGCCAGCGCTCGCCGTCGAAGCGATAGAGCGTGTTGCCGCGGCCCACGAAGGTTGCGTCGACCGAGGCCGCGCCGCCCGGCGCAGGCGGGAGCGCGGGGTAGCCCTCGACCTCGTCGATCGCTACCGGCTTGCTGGCGGTGTCGAGCCTCTGAATGCGCGGCTCGGGCGAGAGCAC
>DATLLB010000875.1:0-2216 GCA_035538075.1 Enhygromyxa sp. | reverse complement strand
AGCCGACTCGATCCGAGCCTCGACGATCCGTCCGCGCTCGCGCTGTGGGGCCAAGCTCGTCGCGCGCTGCCGCGGCTCGGCGAGATCGTCGGCATGCAGCGACCCGATCCGGACTTGTCGCTACGGATCCCGACCGCGGCGTTCCTGGCCCAGCGCGGGCTGCTGCGCGTGCGGGCCAGCGAGCGGCTGCTGGGGCTCGAGCTCGCGCCGCTGCCCGAGCTCGAGCCGGAGCTGCTCGATCGCGCCGACACGGTGCTGGAGAGCGCGGGCGAGGTGCTCTCGGATCAGGAGAGCAAGGTGGTGCTGCGTGGCCACGGCATCGAGGTCACACGGCAAGCGTTCGCGAACTCGGCCAGCGGCGCGGTCAGCTTCGCCGACAAGATCGGCTACCCGGTCGTGCTCAAGGCCTTGAGCCCGGAGCTTCGACGCAAGCGCGAGCTCGGGGCGGTCGAGCTCGACGTCCAGAATGCGGCCGCGGTGAAGCGAGCCTATGCGGAGATCGTCGCGAACGTGGAAGAGCGAGCGCCGATGATTCAGCTCGACGGCGTCGTGGTCGCCGAGATGATCGGGCCGGGCCTCGATCTGCGCTGCGGTGGCCTACGCATGCGCAGCGGCGGCGTGGCCTTGTTCGCACATCCGGTGCTCGAGGCGCCAGTCGAGCCGATCCTCGCTCGGTCGCCGCTGACGCCGACCGACGCGCTGCTGCTGGCCGAGGCGGTGCTGTCGACCGTGCCGGTGCCCGCTCGTCGTCGTGCGAGCGATCCGGATGTCAGCACGCTCGCGCGGCTCCTCCTGCGCCTCGACTCGATCTTCCGCCACACCGGCGAGCGACTGCTGTCGATCGATCTCGCGCCCGTCCGACTGCTGGACGGTGAACGCGAGTACGTGACGCTCGACGCGAGGATCGTGCAGCGCCCACATCTCGAAGGCGAGTGAGTCGGTGATAGCTTTCCGAGCATGCGTACTGCTGCTTGGTGTGTTGGGCTGGCCCTGACAGGGTCGAGCATTGCTTGTACTCCTGCGACATTCGGCCTGGGCGACGACGAGGTCGGCGATGGACCCGCCGACGGCATCGAGACCGACTCCGGCGCGGAGCTCGGCGACGATACGACCGACGAGGATGCGGAGGGCGAAGCGAATGGCGATGGCGATGGCGATGGCGATGGTGATGGCGACGACGAAGCGGACGAAGGTGATGGCGACGGAGATGGCGAGGAAACGGGCGACGGCGACGGCGATCCAGCGCTGTCGTGCAAGGAGCCGGATCAGCCCGGCGTCGCCATCCAGCTGTACGGAGCCTTCCTCGAGCCCGAGAACTGCAACGAGCTGGCCTTCGTCGCGCGCGTGAAGGCGGTCAACGGAAACAGTCACACGATCGCCGCGTGTGCCTGCGACGTCGAGTGCGAGGGTCAGGAGCTGACGCTCGAGATCGATCTGCCCAATCCGAGCTGGCTGCCCGGCTTCGAAGGCGGCGAGTGTGCGTTCTTCTATGTGTACGCCGAGCAGGTCGAGCCCGGCGTGTGCCGGCGAAATCGCGTCGACATCGCGTGGAGTGCCGACGAAGACCCGTGGTACTCGGTCGGCTCCGCGAGCGAGGATCTCAACCACAATGCGCTCGCGCTGGCCCCGGTAATCGCCGACGACTGCAGCGACGAGTGTGGCAGCTGGAAGCTGCGCGACGTGACCTTCGTGGCGAATGGGAGCCAGAAGACGCTCGGCTGGGGCGAGGTTGCGACGGTCGGCAACTACGTCTCCACCGTGAATTGGAGCTCGTATGTGACGCCGGAGGGCTGCGGTGCGGGGACCGATGTCACCGCGTGGACAGCCCATCAGTGATGCAGTGCGACGTTCAGTCGCCCGCCGTTGTTGGTCGTCTACCGCGAGCAGCTGCTACCATTCGCGCGTGCCCGCGAGCGAGCTCGAGGACGACCTTGCGACCCTGGCCGGTGAGGTTGCGGCGCACGAGCCCACGCCGAGCAAGCCCGGCAGGACGCGGCCGCTCGCGCGCGGAGATGTGGTCGGTCGCTATGTGGTGCTCGAGCGGCTCGGCGTCGGGGGCATGGGCGAGGTCTATGCGGCCTACGATCCGGAGCTCGATCGCAAGATTGCGATCAAGCTGCTGCTGCCCGGTCAGAGCGACGCGATGGCGACCAGCGCGGGGCATGGTCGATTGCTGCGCGAGGCCCAGGCGATGGCCAAGCTGCATCACCCCAACG
>DATLLB010000874.1:0-6528 GCA_035538075.1 Enhygromyxa sp. | reverse complement strand
GATCGGCACGTCGGAGGTGACCCGATAGGCACCGCCGGGCTTCACACCGCTGTCGTCCTGATTGAACGCCGGCAGGTTGAAGGTGTGGAGGTTGAGCGGCTGGACCATCATCGGACCCTGGGTGACGGCCCAGGCGTTGCCCTGCTTGGTCTCGATCGTGACCGTGGCGACCTGATCGGTCTGCACGTTGGACACCGCGATCGCGAATTGTTGATTCTCCGCGGAGTCGTGCGAGTCGAGATCGGCCCCGTAGAACAGGCAGCCGACCGTGCTCTCGCCGGCCTCGGCCTGCTGGCAGCTCTCGGGGATGATCGGGCCTTGCTCGGCTTCGGGAGAGTCGGGCAGCGGCGCGAGGTCGAACTTGGGGCCGTCGGGATCGCCGTCGCCGGTCGGATCGCCATCGCCAGTCGGATCGCCGTCGCCGGTCGGATCGCCGTCGCCGGTCGTGGAGTCGCCGTCACCGGTGCTGAGGCTGGTGCTGATCCCGGTGTCGACGTCGTCGCGGCCGGCCCCACCCGAGTCGGCGCAGGCGAGCGTGCAAGCGAGCAATACGAGGTGAGTGCAATTGATCGTGCGCAGCGTCATGACAAGCCTTCAACTAGCAAGAAGCGGCGCTTCATGCGTCGCGGGTGCTGGCAAGGAACCAACGACCCGTGAGGGTCGGGCAGGAGGCGGGGGGCGGGACCGGCTACGGTCCCGCCATCAAGACCAGAAGAGTTGGCTATGCGCAGCATGGACAACTCAATCCCGCACGTAGATGGGATTCGCGTAGATCCACACAAACGACTGATCGACCAGATCACCATAATCGCCCAGCCACGCCTCGAGGTGCTTGGGCAGGATTCGGACCTCGGCCCGGTAGGCGCCCGGCTCGTCGACCGCGAGCTCCAGCGGCCCGACGGCGCCCTCGAGCCCGGACACGAACGCGACCTCCTCCCAGCTCGTCGGTGTGGCTCGCAGCAGGCGGAGCTGGATGACCGGAGCCGGCGTGGCGGGATCGCGGGCGGCGACGATCGGGGCGACCACGCGCAGCGTCACCGAGCCCTCGGCCAGCGACGGCTCGCCGCCGATCTCCAGGATCTCGCCGTTCTGCTCGGCGTGGACGTCGAAGCCCTCCGGCAGCCCGAGCAGCTCGAACACGCCGAACAAGCGCCCGGCCTCCAGAGCCTCGTGCAACTCCGCCGGCCCGAATGCCTGGGGATCATCGACGTCGGTCGACTCGACCAGCAGGTGGTTCGAGAACCACTTCATCATGCGCTCGTAGCTGTCGATCCGCTGACCGTCGGGCAGCTCCTGCGGGAAGGTGTTGCGATGGCAATCCGTGCCCATGGTCGTCAGCTTGCGCGTGCCGCTGGCGAGCACGGCCGACCAGGTGTCGAGGTAGGCCGGATCCTCGCTGATCAGCGGCAGCAGGACCAGGCTCGAGTGGGGGAGCGCGTCGCGATCGCCGAGCTTGCTCAACAACAGCCCGGCCGCGGCGATGTTCAAGAACAAGTTGGCGTGCAGGTTGTACATCTCGAAGCCGTCGAGCGGCAGATCGGTCAGCTCCTGCGCGGTCCAGTCCTCGGTGTGCGCGACCAGGACCACCGCGCCGGCCTCGGCGAAGGTCGAGATGCCCTCGGCCGAGCCGTCGCCGAGCGCGGCCAGCCGCTCGTCGACCGTCGCGCCGACGTGCGCGGGCAGACCAATCGGCATGGTCGCAGATTCGGATCCCGCCTGGATCAGCGCAGGCACGAATGGCGCGTTGCCGGAGTCGCCTCGATCGAACGTCAGGCAGCCGGTCCAATTGGCGATCGGGCTGCCGTCCTGCTCGACCAGCTGATCACCGAACAGCGGTCGGTGGAGCAGGGTCTCGGGGTACTCGGTCGACGCGAAGCTGTCGGAGTGATCGGTCAGGAACACGAAGTCGTGGCGAGCCCGGCACAGGCCCTCGCGAAAGTCGCGATCGCACATCGCGTCGTAATTGCCCTGGTCGTCCTTGGGCATGTCGTCGCAGGCGTCGTGCGAGTGGACCGAGTGCGCGTGAATCAGCCCACGACGGTCCAGGAACCCGCGCGCGTTGGGCTCGCGCGAGGTCGGGAGCATCTTGCCGGGCTCCCAGTAGCCCCACTCGTCACCATCGCCATCGCCATCGCCCGTGGGCTCACCATCACCGTCGCCATCGCCATCGCCGTCGCCCGTGGGCTCGCCGTCGCCGTCGCCGTCGCCATCGCCATCGCCGTCGCCGGTCTCGCTCGACTCGGTGGTGGTCTGCTCGGCGTTGCCCGGTGCGTCGTCGCCACACGCGACGCCGACGAGCGAGGTCGTGAGCAGCAAGGGGACGAAACGACCGGCGAGCAAGCGATCCATGCGGCAGAGTCTACGGCTTGCCGAGGCCCGCCAAACCGGATAAACGCACGCGCACCGTGCTCACGGTCCTGGACGTCAACAACTTCTGGAGCCCCACGGGCGGCGGTGTGCGCCGTTACGAGCTCGAGAAGGCCCGCGTGTTGGGGGCCATGGCCGACGTAAATTTCGTGTTCGCGCTGCCCGACCGGACGACATGGACCGAGCGTCTGTCGGAGAACGTCGTGTTCGAGCACATCGGGAACACGCTGCCGTCGCCCGGCGAGTATCGCAACATCGTGCTGCCGGGCGAGCTTCGTCGCGTGGTCGAGCGCTACTCGCCCGACGTGATCGAGTGCGGCTCACCGATCTTCCTGCCGCCGCTGATGCGCGTGATCACGGCCAACCTCGAGCGGCAGCCGGCGATCGTGGGCTTCTGGCACGCCGACTTCCCGCGCACGTACACGGGGCTCGGCATGCGGCTGATCCACCCGAAGCTCGAGCCCTACGGCGAGCGCTTCGGCTGGTGGTGGATGCAACGGACGCTGCGCGACTTCGACGCTTTGTTCGTGGCGAGTCGCTGGGTCGGCAACAACCTGCTGCGTCATGGGCTCGATCGGCTCTACTACACGCCGCTCGGGGTCGACAGCGAGACCTTCCATCCCAAGCGTCGCGACCCGGAGCTGATCGAGCGCTTTCAGGCCGGCAATCCCAAGCGGGTGATCTTGTTCTTCCCGCATCGGCTCTCGGAGGAGAAGGGCGTCAGCAACATGCTCGCCGCCTACGACATGCTGACGCGGCGCATCGATCCGGTGCCGGCCTTGGTGTTCGCGGGTACCGGGCCCGATCGCGGCTTGGTCGAGCAAGCCGTGCTGCGACACGAGCATGTGCACTTCGTCGGGTATCTCGAGTCGCGCGAGCTGTTGGCCAAGCACTTCGCGTCGAGCGACATCTGCCCGAGCCTGTCGAAGTTCGAGACCTTCGGGCTCTCGACCGCCGAGGCGATGGCCTCGGGGCTGGCGATCGTCGCGGCCGATCAGGGCTGCGCCGCCGAGCTGGTCGACGACAGCGGCGCGGGGCTCACGGTGCCATACAACGACGCGGGCGCGCTCGCGGAGGCGATCGTGCAATTGATCCGCGAGGGCCGGCTGCGCGAGCGTGGAGCGGCGGGCCGGGCGTTTGCACAGCAGCTCACGTGGGATGCCACCTTCGAGCGAGAGCTGCGGTTCTATCGTGAGATCCTGGCCGCCAAGCAGGCGGGCCAGCGCGTGCCGGCCGGCTTTCACGGGACCTGAGTCGCCGCGCCACGCTCGGCGGCGTTTCTTGTTAGGGTGGGACGTGGCCCTGACGCCTGAACGAGTCCGCGCGTATCGAGAGGACTACCGCAACGAGGTCATCGGGCCGGGCTATCGCGGGTGGTTGCACCTGGCCACGATCACCGGCATCTGCACCGTCGCGGTGGCGATCGCGTTGGCGCGAATGACCGCGATCACCTGGCACGACCTGTGGGTGGTCCCGACCGCGTGGATCTTCGCCAACCTGGTCGAGTACGCGGCCCACCGCGGGCCCATGCACCACCTCAACCTCGGGTTCGGCCGCCTCTACAAGCGCCACACCAGCCAGCACCACCGGTTCTTCTCGCGCGAGCTGATGGCCGTCGATGGGCCGCGAGACTTCCACGTGACCCTGTTCCCGGCCTGGATGTCGCTGTTCTTCGTCGGGCTGATCGGCGTGCCGATGGCGTTGCTCGTCCGTCTGGTGTTCGGCCACGACATCGCGCTGCTGTTCTATGCGGCGATCGTGTTCTACTACCTGCTCTACGAGTGGGTGCACCTCGGCGCGCACATGTCCGAGAGCAGCGTGCTCGCTCGCTTGCCGCTGATCCGCTTCGCTCGTTCGCACCACGGGCTGCATCACGATCCCAGCAAGATGCGCCGCGCCAATTTCAATTTCGCGATCCCGCTCGGGGATTGGCTGTTCGGTACGTGGGAGCGCTAGCCAGACCCTGGTAGCGAGTTTTCGAGATTTCGTGGTAGCACCGAGTCCACCTCCGGACCGACCATGCACGTGCGAACCTCGACATTCACGATCTCACTGGCGCTGCTCTGTGCGGCGAGCCTCGGCTCGATCGGCTGCGACAAGAACAAGCCGCCGCCGGATGATCCCTCGACCACCAGCGCAGGCACCAGCGCGAGCGACGGCGGCGAAGGTGAAGGCGGCGAGGGTGAAGGCGGCGAGGGTGAAGGCGGCAACGATGAAGGCGAGAGCGGCGAGGCCACCTGGGCCGACATGGATCGCGAAGCGCGGACGACCTACATGGGCGCGGTGGTGATGCCGGCCATGAAGACCGCCTTCCAGCAGCACGGCTTCGACACCTTCAAGTGCGCCAACTGCCACGGCAACGACTTCAAGGAGGTCGACTTCAAGATGCCCAACGACCTCACCCCGCTCAACCCGGACAACCCGATTCAATCGGGCATGGATCTCGACGAGGAGATGACGAAGTTCATGGTCTCCGTCGTGACGCCGGAGATGGCCAAGATGCTCGGCAAGCAGACCGACGTGACCACCGGCAAGGGCGAGTTCGGCTGCCTCAGCTGTCACCTGTCGGAGTAGTGGCGAGCAGCTCCGCGGCGCTGGAGACCTCGACGGCTTGTCGGGCCCAGCGCCGGAGCACTTCGAGATCCGTGCAACTGCGGAGCTGGGCTTCGGTCGCGGCGTCGGGGACGATGCGGCGCGTCGCGAGGAGATCGATGATGAGGTCGAGCAGGATCGTGCGGCCTCGTTCGAGACCCTGCGCCAGACCTTCAGCCAGACCTTCGGCCAGGCCGGCTTTGCGCCCGACTTTGTACGTGCCGCTTCGTTGCTCGATTTCCTCCCATCCGCCGCGATCTTCCATGGGTTCCTCCTCCTCCTCGAGGAGTTGATCTCGTTGTTCGTCGCTCAGTGCTGCCAAGATGGTCATACAGTGTCGCCTCCGCCGCTTCTCCGGCATCGCACGCGTCGCACGAAAGGCTATTCGTGCGGCCTCGAAGTCACCAGC
Organism: Enhygromyxa sp.; assembly: GCA_035538075.1. Lineage (GTDB taxonomy): Bacteria > Myxococcota_A > Polyangia > Nannocystales > Nannocystaceae > Plesiocystis. The sequence goes on along the minus strand of DATLLB010000874.1, from coordinate 1,160 downwards.
GCATCCGTGCAGGATTCCAACCAGCACAGTCGCAGCCGGGCGTCGCGCTGGGTCGTCCAGCCAGGGCGACTTGGGCACCGTGTTCACGTCGAGCAGCAGCACGTCGACCTTGGGCGGTCCGCAGTTTCGCCAGGCGATCAGCGCCCGTGACACGGGCTCGGAGAGCGAGACCACGACCACCCAGGCGTCGCTCTCGTGCTCCTCGGCCAGGTGCGACTGATAGACCGGGATCATGTACCGCTTGTGAAGATCGAGCTTGGCCTGCGCCTCGACGGTGATCACGATGCGCTGCTCGGGCTCGGACTTGTCATCGCCGTGGACCAGCACGAGATCGGGGAAGCCCTGCCGCACCGTCCACGGCCGCTTGCCGTCGCGCTCGACCTCGGCGCGCCGGTCGATCGGCGTCCCTTCGATCGGGCGCGCGATCCCGAGGAGGTCGAAGGCCAACCACGGGTCTTCTTGGAAGAGCGCGAGGATTCCCTGGTGGAGCGTGCCCGCCATGCTTGGGTTCTCGGCCCGGGTCGCGCGGCGTTGCAGGAAATCGCAAAAATATTCTTGGGGCGAGCGGGGGTCGAGCAAAAAGAGGCGCCCACCTGCGGTGGACGCCTCTTTTCGGTGTCCGTGCGGACCTACTGTGGATTGATGATCTCGAGCTTGAGACCGCCCGGATACGCGTAGGAAGTCACCGGCGTGTAGCCGACCTGGACGACGCCGGGACGTTGGCGACCTCGTAGGCGCCGACCACGTTGCAGTCAGCGACCATGTTGCCGTCGATGAACACCGCAGCGCCGCCGGCGGGGCGGATGATCTGCGTGTTTGCCCTTGCCGGCCTTGGCGAATCACGACACCCTGAGGCATGACCGATCGCCTTACCGAGCCCATCTGATCCGAGCCCAAGCGCTGGTTGGTGCCGACGCGGCGAGGCCTAGTGGCGAGCTCGGCTGCGCTGGTGCTGGTGTTCGTCGATTTTCTCGACGAGCTCGGTGCCGGCCTGCCACCGGTGAGCGCCGCGGACATTCGTGACGAGCTCGCGCTCGCGTACGGCGGGGCCGCGCTGGTGCTGCTGGTCGCACCGATGTTGCTCTCGCTGGTCATCGAGGGCCCGCTGTTGCTGCTCTCGGATCGTTGGCGACGCGATCGCGCACGCGAGCGAGCTGAGC
>DATLLB010000873.1:0-3502 GCA_035538075.1 Enhygromyxa sp. | reverse complement strand
GGCTCGAGGGTGCATCGCTCGAACGGCGCGCAGCCCTCGGGCATCAGCGGATCACAGCTCGGACGACAGCCGAGCGTGCCGTCGTAGTGGAGACGATCGCTCATGCAGATCTGCGAGGGATCGTCGCAGTGACTGTTGTCGACCGTGCCCTGGCAGAACGCGATGCACACGGTCGGGAGCTCGGGGTCGAGCGATCCGGGATAGCACCAGCTGTCGGCATCACAGTCGTCGGCGCCCATCGCATCGACGGTGCAGGGCTCACCCGCCATCTGGTCGCCCGTGATCGAAATGCACTTTGGAAAGCTGCAGTCCTCGACGACGAAGGGCACACACTTCTCGCCCTCGGGGCAATCTTGGGCGATCTCGTCGCAGACGCTCAGCTCGCTGATCGAGCACCCGAACAAGTCACTGTCGGGCACGAAGCCTACGCCCTCGTCGGTCTCGGTCTCGTCGGTCTCGACCTCGTCGGTCTCGTCGGTCTCGCTGACCTCCGTCGTGCTCGTGTCACCCGGCTCGCCCGACTCGGTCGCGCCCTGTGTCGTCGTGGTGTGGCCGTCGTCGCTGCCGCTCGCCTTGCTGCAACCAAGCACGAGAACGAGCACGGAGAGGGGGGCTGCGGCTGAAAAGCGCACGAAGTTAGGAATAACAGCTCATGCTCACGCGCGCTAGTAATATTAGTTTATAGGCGCGAGCGCGAAGACAGAAGCCACCCGACGAGCACGACCGCCGCGAGCCCGCCGACCACGCCGAGCGCCCGCAGCATGTGCCAGAGGCCGTCGGCGTCGGTCAGCTGGGCGAGCCGCCAGGCCCCGAAGCCGAGCGCGTCGAACTGCGCGGACGTGCGAGCGGCCACCCAGTTGCCCGCGCGAGCAAACTCGAGCGCGGGTTGTTGCAGCTGCCAAAAGGCGATCGGCGGCGCGGCGGCGAGCTCCCAGTCGGCGATGGCCATGTAGCGCTCGCGGCCGTGATCGATGTTGAGCTGCCAGAACACCTGGAAGATCGAGTGGCTGGCCAGCCACGCTTGAAACGGAACGGAGAGGCTCAACAACGCGACCGCCAGCACGCGCTTGGGCGCCGCGTGGCTCGACCAGCGCTCGAGCCAACCAGCCAGCGGCACGAGCAAGAAAGGGATCGCCGGGATCAAGTAGCGCGGACCGATCGCCCAACCACCGTGCCAGTCGCTGCGACACGCGACGAACAGCAGGCGCGTCACGAACAGCGCCATCACGAACCACGCAGTGTTGGCGTCGCGCCGCCGCAGGGCGGGCCAGGCCGCGAGCGCGAGCAGCAGCGGCGGCGAGTAGATCAACAAGCTCCGCCCCGGGGCGACCAGCATCGTGAACACGCCCCGCCACGGCCACACCCAGCGACCGTAGTGATCGTAGCGGCCGGTCTCGAACGGCGAGCCGAACCGCCACCACTGGCTGAAGCCCAGCAGCGCGAGGCCGGTCGCGCACAGCAGCGCGGCGACGATCCACGCACGGCGATCGAGCTTCTGCAAGCTCGCACGCAGCCCCTCGCGCGCGAGCGAGGGCCCGAGCGCATACCCGAGCAGACACGGCAGCGCGAGCAGGTTGAGCACGTGCACGTGCACGCTCAGGCCGGCCAGCGTCGCGGCGATCCACAGGTGTCGCGCGCGTCCGTCGAGCTGCCAGCGGCGGATCTCGAGCGCCGCGCCGAGCAGCACGACCACGCTCAGCGGCTCGCTCAAGAAGGTGCCCGCGTATGGCCACGCGGTGGTCCCGAGCGCATAGCACAGGGCAGTCAACACGCTCGCGCGCGGGCCATGACCGAGCGCGCGCAGCCACAGCCCCAACAGCACGGCGCCGAGCGGAGTGAGCAGCGAGTTGGTCCAGCTCACGACCATGCGCAGCCAGTCGGCGGAGTGACTGCGTTGATGGAAGGTGAAGAGATCCGAGCGGATCGCATAACGCCAGCGCTCGGGCACACGCTCGACGGTCGCGTCGGCGAGCATGTACATCGGCACCGCGACGACCGAGAGCGCCTGGCCGAAGAAGCCGTAGCGATGTCCGTCGCGGCCCTCCGCCCAGCCGAAGCTGCCGGTCGGACGATCCTCGCGCTCACCGGTGCGCTTGTGGATGCCCTGGACCTCGAAGCTGCCGCGCTCGACCAGGCTCTGCGTGGTTTGAAAGACGATCTCGTCGTCGGGGTAGCCGATGCGACCCGGCGCCGTGCAGCAGAACAACGCGGTGCAGAGCACGAACAGCGCGAGCCAGGGCGTGAGCCTCGAGATCATTCGGCTGCTGCGATGATCCAACCAACGCATACGGGCGCAAGCTCGAAAGCTCGCGCCCGTCGGTTTGCTCGATCTTCGGCGAACGCCGGATTAGCCGGTGGTGCCGCCGCCGTTGTCGGTGTTGTTCACGCAGCCCGAGGCGTCGTAGGTGCAGGTGACCGGGTCGCAGCCCAGCGTGCCGCCGGAGTAGCCGAGGTCGGTGCACGAGTAGCCGCCGAGGTTGCCCCCGTCGCACTGCTCACCGTCGTCGACCAGGCCGTTACCGCACATTGCATCGCCGTCACCGTCTCCGCTGGTGGTCGGATCGCCGTCGCCGTCTCCGGTTGTGGTCGGGTCGCCGTCGCCGTCTCCGGTCGTCGGGTCGCCGTCGCCATCACCATCGCCGTTGTCGTCGGCGGCCATGTCCTGCAGCACGCCCGATTCGGAGTCTTCATCGTCGTTCGGGACCGTGGTGTTGGTCTGGAACGCGTTGGGCTCCTCGGGATCCTCGGCGCAACCGATGGCGAGCACGACCAAGACAGGAGTAAGGGCGATAGCAAACCGGCTCATCACGATCCGAGCTTCGCGCTTGGCCGTGAAACCGTCAAGGAAAAAACTCTCGCGCGTGCGGGTTGCGATCACTGCATCGGCGTTCATTAGATCTGGAGTCGCGCACACGTGACCGGCAATGAGCGAAGTCCGGACCGAGGCCGACTTCGGACACGCGCATTTCGAGGAGAAAGTCACGAGCCGTGGTACAGGCGGCCACCATGCCTGTTCGTGCGCAGGCTTTCGCGCTCGCGTTGCTCGGAACGCTGATGGGCGGCTGCCGGGACACGCCTGCGCCGGTCGAGCCCATTGACCGACCGACGCCCCGCCCTGCGCCCGCGCTCGACGATGATGACGAAGCGCTGCTCGCCAGCCTGCTCGCCGACGATCCGAGCGATTTCCACGTGGCGCGTGCGAGGATTTGGCGGATCGGCCCGGCCCGATGGACGCCCGACGGACCCGAGTTTCCGGGTCGTCCCAGCGGGGGTCTGCGCGGCGGCGCGCTGGAGCAGCCGCTCGAGGTCGTGGTCGTCGACGGCCAAGCCGGACCGCGCATGTTGCTACCGCTCGGCGACCTCGATCGCGGTGAGCGGGCGCCGAGCTGGTCGGCGTTGCGCCTGGTCGCGGTGCTCGCTCCTGGGGATCGGGTCGCCGGGCTGACGCGCGAGCTTCGTCCGACGCCGTGGCTGACGGTATCCGCGGGCGTCGGGCTGACCC
>DATLLB010000872.1:0-4749 GCA_035538075.1 Enhygromyxa sp. | reverse complement strand
GGTCGGGAGTCGTGGATTGCTCGGGGCCGTCGACTTTCGCCTGGCGTCGACTCGCTTCGGCTTTGCGCTGGCGATCCCGCAGCCACAGACCGAGGCGCTGCTCGAGCGTGCGGGGCGAGAGCTGGGTGTTCGAGTGCTGCGGGGTGCGAGCTTGGTCGGGCTCGTGCAGCGTGGGGATCGAGTCGAGCTCGAGCTCGAGCGCGAGCGCGAGCGCCTGAGCGCCCGCTACCTGCTCGCGTGCGACGGTGCGCGCAGCAGCGTGCGCGCGCTGCTGGGCATCGGCACGCGACGCCAGCGACTGCCCGGGAGCTACGTGATGGCCGAGTTCCCCAACACGCCTGCGCTCGGTCGCGACGCGTACATCTACTTGGCCGATCGCGGCCTGGTCGAGAGCTTCCCGCTGCCGCACGAGCGCCGCCGCTGGGTCGTGGAAGCGCCCGCGCGCCGCGATCATGTCGAGCTCGTCGAGCTGTGCGCGTGGGTTGGGCAGCGCACCGGTCATGTCCTCGATCCGCAGGCAGGTTCGCAGCCGAGCGCGTTCGGGCTCGTACAGGCGCTCGCGGATCGCTTTCGCGAGGATCGCACGCTGCTGCTCGGCGACGCAGCGCACGTGGTCAGTCCGTTCGGCGGTCAGGGCATGAACCTCGGGTGGCTCGACGCGTTCGCGCTGGCCGACCTCGCGGCCGAGCGCTGGACGAATGCGGGCCTCGACGATCGCACGCTCGATCACTGGGCTCGACAGCGCCGCCGTGCAGCCAAGACGGCCCTGCGTCAGGCCGCCGTGAACACGCGCATCGGTCATCGCAGCGCGCTGCCACGGGCCCGCAACGCGATCGTGCGCGTCGCGTTGTCCGGCGCGCTGGCCAAGCTGTGGAGCCGCCGCATCGCGATGCTGTCGCTGGATTCGTCGCCTACCCTCGCGCGGCCAGCTCGATGAAGCCGTGAATCCAGATCAGGTTCACGCGATGACACACCTCCATCGGCGAGTGGGTGGTGGTCTCGAGCGTCGCGCAATACTCCACGCCACGGCGATGGAAGTAGTCGGTGATGCTGCCGTCGTGCGCGACCACCAAACCCGCGGGATCGGTGTGGTGGTGGGCGTCGACGTGGATATCGCGGCCGATCGGCAGGTGCTCGGCGGAGCGCTCGATCAACGGCACATAGGCCGACGCGGGCCCAAACACATACGCGTAGGTGAGCGGGCTGCCGATGTAGTGATCCTGATGAATGTCCAACGCCGCGTGCGGAGGCGGCTGGGCCTCGAGATCGGCTCGTAGCGGCCGCGTCTCCTTCGGCCCGCCATCGAACAGCTGCCAGCGCAGAAAGTGTTGCTCCGAGTGCAGCTCGCCGACCCACACGCCGGGCTCGAGCTCGTAGCGGAGGAAGTCGTTGTTCGGGTGCTCGCCGCTCTTGTTGTAGCGGGTCCCGATCTCGAACCCCGACGGGTTGATGTTCGGATAGATGCGCAGACCCACGCTCCGCAGGCGGGCATGCTCGAGCACCTCGGGCAGATGCTCGAGCAGGGTCATCGGCCCAGCGGGCTCCTCGCCGTGAAAGCCGGCGGTGATGGTGCAGACCCGCGAGCCCGGCGTGGTCACGCGCAAGAGCGGATATTCCTGACCGTGCTCGACCACGCTGGCGTACTCCTCGACCGTCGCGAGGCGTGCGTGCGCGCGGAAGCGATCGAGATATTCGGCGTACTGCATTTCATCAACGTAGCGCGGGCGCGAGCGGTCGACGGGCGGCGAGGGCGGGGTTAGAAAGGCCGCGATGGCCCAGCGCGGCATCCCTTTCGGCCAGCGTCCAGGCGCAGCCCGCGAAGCACCTCGCCGGCCCCGCGTGCTCTCGGTGCGCGAAGCCGTCGAGCTCGCCAACCGAGCGCTCGAGCACGGCGTGTCGCTGATCTGGGTCGAAGGTGAAGTCTCCAACCTGGTGCTCGCGCGCAGCGGCCACGCCTACTTCACACTCAAGGATCGCAACGCGGCGCTGCCCTGTGCGATGTGGGCGACCAGCCTTCGGCGCCTGCGCTTTCGTCTGGACGAAGGCCAACGCCTGCGCGTGCACGGGCGCATGGGCATCTACACGAGCTCGGGACGCTTTCAGCTTTATGTCGAGCAGGCGGAGCCGGCGGGGCTCGGCGAGCTGACGCTCGCGCTCGAGCAGCTCAAGCAGAAGCTCGCAGCCGAGGGCCTGTTCGCGAGCGAGCGCAAGAAGCCGCTGCCCAGCTGGCCGCGGATCGTCGGCGTGGTCACCAGCCCGAGCGGCGCGGCCGTGCACGACATCGTCAAGGTCATTCGTCGGCGCATGCCCACGCGCGTGCTGCTGTCGCCGGCCAAGGTCCAGGGGCCCGAAGCGCCGCACGAGCTGACGATCGCGCTGCGCCGCATCTGTCGAGTGCCCGGCGTCGACGTGATCATCATCGGCCGCGGCGGCGGATCGCTGGAGGATCTGTGGGCCTTCAACCACGAAGGGGTCGCGCGAGCGATCGCCAGCTGCCCGATCCCGGTGGTCTCGGCGGTCGGTCACGAGGTCGACGTGACGATCTGTGATCTGGTCGCGGATCGCCGCGCCGCCACGCCCTCGCAAGCAGGCGAGCTGGTCGTGCCCGATCGCCGCGTGCTGCTCGAGCGGCTACGTGATCGCGAGCGCCGGCTGCTGCGAAACATGGAGCGTCGCACGCTCGACGCGGGCGCGCGGCTGCACGCCGCGTCCACGAGGCTCGAGCGCTGGGGACAGGCGTGGGCCCGCAACGAACGCGAGCACCTCGCGGGCGCGCGTCGACGCCTCGAGCAGCACGCTCGCGCGTCGCTGCTCGAGCGCAAGCGAAAGCTCGCTGCCCTCGCCCAGCGGCTCGAGGCCGTGCATCCGCGAGTGAGGATCGCCGCCGAGCGTCGGCGCCTGCACGAGCTCGAGCGTCGGCTGGTCCGCGCCGGTCGAGCGCTGACCGTCGATCTGCGTCCGCGCCTCGCCCGAGCGGCGGGCAAGCTCGACGCTCTCTCGCCGCTGTCGGTGCTCGGGCGCGGCTATGCGTTGGTCGCCGATCGCGAGGGCAACCTGCTGCGCGACGCGGCGCAGGCCAACGCCGGGGACACGCTGACCGTGCGACTCGCTCGCGGCGTGCTCGAGGTCGAGGTCCAGCGCGTGCTCCCGGGCTCGGAGGAGCCGACGTGATCCTGCCGCGCTGCTTCGGTGTGTTCGGCGATCCGATCGCCCACTCGCGCTCGCCGATCATGCACAACGCCGCCTTCGCGGCGCTCGAGCTGCCGCACCGCTACCTGCCCTTTCACGTCAGCACCGGTCGGCTGGGCCCGGCCGTGCGCGGCTCCGCGGCGCTCGGCTTCGGCGGCGCAAACCTGACCACGCCGCTCAAGCAGGCGGTGGTCGGGCTGTGCGATCGGCTGTCGGACACCGCCGCGCGGATCGGGGCCGTCAACACGCTGCGCTTCGTGCCCGATCTCGAGTCCGGCGGCGTAGCGATCCACGGCCACAACACCGACGGCCGCGGCTTCCTCGACGCGTTCGATGAGCTGCCCGGAGCGGCCCCGAAGCAAGCGATCGTGCTCGGTGCGGGCGGGGCCTCGCTGGCGATCGTCGACGCGCTGCTGGCCGCGTTTCCGCAGCTCGAGCTGACCTGGGTCAGCCGTCGGCCCGAGCGACCGCGCTGGGTCGAGACCATCCCCGGCGCGGCCGAGCGTGTGCGCGAGTGCAGCTGGGCGGAGCTCGAGCTGCGCGGCGAGCTGCTCGTCAACACCACCACGGTCGGGCTCGCGAGCGGGCCCGAGGCGTTCCCGGTCGAGCTCGATCTGCGCGGGCTCGAGGCCGGCGCTCGCGTGATCGACATCGTCTATCCGCGCCCGCCCGACGGGCTGCTCGATCGCGCGGTCGAGGCCGGGCTGATCGTGCAAGACGGGCTGCCGATGCTGCTCTGGCAAGGCGTGCGCGCGCTCGAGCTGTGGTTGGATCTCGCGCTGCCCGATCACGCGATCGAGGCCATGCGCACTGCCCTGTATTCTCGAGACTGAGCATGCGCGTCGACGTCGCGATCGTGGGAGCAGGCACGGCCGGAGCTGGAGCTGCGTGGCAGTGCGCGCGTCGAGGTCTGCGCGTGGTCTGTCTCGACGCGCGCCCACTCGCCGAGGCCGGCGCGCGGTGGGTCAACGGCGTCGCGCGCTGGCTGCTCGAGGCCGCCGAGATCCCGCTGCCGCGCGGCGAAGAGCTGCGCGGCGAGGACGGTCCGTTTCACCTGATCGCCGGCTGGGGTCCCGAGCGGGTGATCATCCGCGAGCGCGGCGTGCTCGAGCTCGACATGCGCCTGCTGGTCGAGCGTCTGCAAGCCATGGCCGTGAACGCAGGCGCCGAGCTGCGCGGCGGCGTGCGGGTGCTCGGGCGCGTGGGCGATCGGCTCGACACCAGCGACGGTCCGCTGCATGCCGACGTGTTCATCGACGCCTCGGGCCTCGCTGGCGCGCGCTTGCTCGACACGCCCACGGTCGCGCGCGCGCACCTCTGCGCGGCCGCCCAGGCGGTGCACGCGGTCGTCGATCAGGCGGCCGCGCGCGCGTGGTTCGAGCGTCACCAGGTCCCGGTCGGCGAGACGCTGTGCTTCACCGGGATCGCCGGCGGCTACTCGATCCTCAACGCGCGCCTCGAAGGCGACGAGATCAGCATCTTGACCGGCAGCGTCCCCGCCGACGGTCACCCTTCCGGCCGCGCGCTGCTCGATCGCTTCGTCGCCGAGCAGCCGTGGAT
>DATLLB010000871.1:0-3645 GCA_035538075.1 Enhygromyxa sp. | reverse complement strand
GGCAAGCTCCCCGATCTGTTCGCCGGCCAGCCGCTGACCGTGTTCGGCCGCTACCAGGGCGCGCCCGCAGGCGAGATCATCGTGCGCGGGCGGACGCGTGAACAGGCGATCGAGCTGCCGGTCCGCTTCGATCTCGCGCAGGCCGAGGATTTCTCGGGTGTGTCCTCGATGTGGGCGCGTCGCGAGATCGACTCGCTGCTCGGCTATCCGCACCGCGACGGTGGCGAGGAGCACAAACAGGCCGCGATCGCGATCGCGCTGCAGCATCGCGTCATGACCGAGTACACCTCGTTCGTCGCGGTCGACGAGCGCGGCGTGGTCGACCCCGGCACGCCCACGCGGACGATCGAGCAGGCGCTACCGCTGCCGCAGGGAACGAGCTACGGCGGCATGGGCCTGGTCGGCACTGGGAGGGGCGGCGGCGGTACGAGCGAGGGCACGATCGGCCTCGGCAACACCGGGCTGATCGGCAAGGGTGGCGGCAGCGTTGGATCCGGCTACGCGAGCGGGCATGGAGCCCAGTTCGGCGGCCGCAGCAAGCCGGTGCCGCGGGTCCACATCAACACGGCCGACATTCAAGGCAGCCTCGACGCCGACGTCGTTCGCGGCATCGTGCGAGGCCACCGCGATGATCTGCGCAAGTGCTACAACACCGCGCTGCAGTCGAACCCCAGCCTGGCGGGGACCGTGGTGATCAGCTTCACGATCTCTCCCGAGGGCAAGGTCACCCGCTCGATCGTCCGCAGCAACGACACCGGCAACGACGATGTCGGCACGTGCATCGCCAAGCTGGCCAAGGGCTGGACGTTCCCGCAGGGCCACGGCAACGTGATGGTCAGCTACCCGTTCACGCTCGATCCAGGGTCGTGACTCACTGCTGCCGCGGCTTGCTGGTGGGCTTGCTGCTCGGCTTGCTGGCCTGCTTGGCCCACTTCACCAGCTCCGACAAGAACGCGCGATCGACCGGCCGCGGCGCGAGGTAGCTGGTCGCGCTCGAGGTCCCCGGCTCGAGCTTGAAGTGGTGATCGAGCTCCGGGAAGCGCTCGACCTCGAAGTCCTTCTTGTACTTGCGCGCCGCAGCGGTGAGCGCCGAGAGATCCTTGATCGGATCGGTCTCGAAGTCCTTGCCACCTTGAGCGATCCACATCGGCGCAGGAGCGCGGAAGATCAGCGCCTCGGGATCCTCGACCAGAATTTCGCCGTACCACTGCGCCATCGGCTGCAGCTTGGCCGGCAGGCCCTTGCCCGACTCGAGCGCCGCGAGGATGTCGGGCTGCTCCGCGAACAACTGCCGATAGCTGCGGCCCAGGGTCGCGAGCAACGCGACGCCGACGATCTCCTGCGGGCGCTCGTTGGCCAGCGCGAGCGCCCGCCAACCACCCTCGGCGTGACCGATCGCCAGGATCCGATCGGGGTCGACCTCGGGCTGGACCAGCAAGGTGCGAAACGCCCGACGCGAGTCGGTGCGCTGCGCGATCCAGCTGGCCGCGGCTCCGTCCTCGCTCTCGCCCACGCCGCGCTCGTCGTAGCGGATCACGACGAAGCCCGCGTCGGCCAGCGCGTCGGTGATCTCGTGATAGCCGAGGTCGACCACCGGCGGCCCGGCGAAGCCGTGGCGATCGGCCGAGACGCTCCCGCCCAGGAACACCACGCCTGGATGGGGCCCCGGCCCGTGCACGGCCGGATCGGGCACCAGCACCTCGCCGCGCAAGATCGGCTCGTCCGCAGCGCCCGGCAGCTCGAGCTCGCGGATCTCGAACGTGGCGTCGGCCGGCTTCGTGTAGTGCATCGACTTCGGCCCGGTGACCTCCCACTCGGGCCAGCGCGCCTGGGCGATCGGCGTGATCACCAGCTCGTCGTCGGGCACCTCGATGCGGACGATGCGACCGTCCTCCATCCAGATCTCCTCGCCGAGGCTGGTGTCGAGCACCACCGCCTTGCCCTGCTTCTCGATCACCGCCGACCACGGATCCGCGCGCCCGGCCGAGAGGCTGATCAAGCGCCACTCGTTCTCACCGGTAGCGAGCTCGCGACACGCGAGCATCAGCTCCTCGTGCAGCGTCGACATGTAGCCCATGAACGCGGTGCCCGGGTCGTAGCCGAGCTCCGCGGTCTCGCGCTCGGGCAGCCCCGCGTCGGCCACGATCGCGAGCGTGCGCTTGTCGGGCTGGACCGCGAAGCGCAGCTCCGCCGCCATCGATCGCTCCCAGCCCTCGACCAGATCGCACTTTGGATCGAGCAGCAGCTCCGAGGCGAAGCGCAGCGGCTGTCCGCCGGGCGGCAGCAGCTCGACGCGCGTCGAGAAGCGATGCAGCGTCCGACCCTCGCGCTCGACCGTGCCCTCGTAGCGACCGAACGAGCGCCCGATCGGCTGGCCCGCCTGCGTGTACTCGAACCCGCGAATCTCGCCGACCTTGTAGAGATCGGCGATCTTGCGCGCAGGCGCAGCGATCGGCGACGCGTCGCCCTCGTCATCCCCGGGTGCTTCGCTCGACGTGCCCGACGGCGGGGCCTTGAGGCACCCACACAGGGCGAGCGTGGCAATCGCTGGCAAGAGTCGGCGCATCGATCGGACTATAGCCCCACCGATGCCCTGGGACCGAGACCAGATCGCCACCCGCGCCGCCCGAGAGCTGCCCAACGACAGCGTCGTCAACCTCGGCATCGGCATTCCGACGCTGATCAGCAATTACCTGCGACCCGAGCAGAACATCTTCCTGCACTCCGAGAACGGCCTGCTCGGCATGGGCCCGTTCCCGCGCGATCACGAGGTCGACGCCCAGGTCATCAACGCCGGCAAGCAGACCGTCACGATCGTCGCTGGCGGCAGCACCTTCGACTCTGCGCTCAGCTTTGCGATGATCCGCGGTGGCCATGTCGACGTCGCCGTGCTCGGAGCCATGCAGGTCAGCGAACGCGGAGATCTCGCCAACTGGATGGTCCCGGGCCAGAAGGTGGCCGGTATCGGCGGCGCCATGGACCTCGCGACCGGCGCGCGACGGGTCATCGCCGTCATGCAGCACCGCGATCGCGAGGGGCGCAGCAAGCTCCTGCGGAGCTGCACCCTGCCGTTGACCGCCATGCGCTGCGTCGACCTGGTCATCACCGATCTCGGCGTGCTCGCGGTCGACAAGACCGGCGACCGCGGCTTCTCGCTCGTCGAGGTCGCGCCCGGGGTCAGCGTCGACGAGATCGTCGCGGCGACCGAGGCCGACCTGCGCGTGCCGGCCTCGCTCCGGAGTGCGTGAGCAAGCGCAACGCTGCGGGGCTTTCTTTCTCGGGCGGTTCGAGTAGTTTGCACGCCCTCACCGGGCTCGTAGCTCAACTGGCAGAGCAGCGGACTCTTAATCCGCGGGTTGTAGGTTCGATTCCTACCGGGCTCACTCTCAAGACCGCCGCAAGGCGGTCTTTTGTTTTGGGTTACTCGGCGGGGGCGATGGTCGCTCGCGGCATGTCGAACGTGCGCGGCCGGTCCGGCGCAGCGGGTCGCGCCCGACCGCAGCGGATGTCCTCCTCATGCTTGGCCTCGGCCTCGTGCTTGCCGCCCGGGTCTGGCCGTCCGAGCTCGTCCTCCAATTCATCATAAACGCGGCTTCCGAAGGGGATGGGATGAATGTCACGAAAACCGCCGTCATCGTCCCACAC
>DATLLB010000870.1:0-11225 GCA_035538075.1 Enhygromyxa sp. | reverse complement strand
CCGCACGATCACCGCTCGCCGCGAGGGCACGATCAGCACCGACTGCCCCTCATAGCCGACCATCTCGAAAGCGTCGCTCGGGATCGACGGCAGCCGCCGATCCTCGCCCCCGGCGTTGGTCTGAAACAACGCCCCATATTCCCCGTGCGGCGCCGCGAGGGCCGGCGTGCGCGTGTACTCGACCCAGCCCTCGGGCAGGATTCGCCGGCCTTGCCACACGCCATCGTCCAGGTAGAGCTGGCCGAGCCGCGCCCAGTCGCGCGCGCTCATCAACGCGAACGAGCTACCCACGAAGGTGCCGGTCGGATCGAGCTCGAGCGTCGCGCTGCGGATCCCGAGCGGCTCGAACAACGCCGACTGAAAGAAGCGCAATTGCTCGTCGCTGTCGACGAATTGATCACGAACGATCCGCGCGACGATGTTGGCGGTCCCGCTCGAATAGGCGAACTGTGTGCCCGGCTCTACGATCAAAGGCTGGGCGACGGCCAGCGCCGCGCAGGACTGCTCGACGAACAGCATGTCCGAGCCCTCGCCAAACGGCCCATAGCGCTCCTCGAATTGCAGGCCCGAGCTCATGCGCAGCAGCTGACTGAGCGTGATCGCGGCTCGCGGATCGTCGCTGCGCTCGCGCCACTCGGGCACCGGCGCGGGGCTGTCGAGCTCGAGCTCGCCGCGCCCAACCAGAATTCCGACCAGCGCATTGGTCACGCTCTTGGCCATCGACCAACCGGGCAGCGGCGTCGCGGCGTCGAAGCGCTCGGCGTAGCGCTCCGCGATCAGCCGACCGTCATACGCGATCAGCAGCGCCCGCGTGTTGCGGGGCGCCGCCGAGTCGGGCTCGTCAAACGCAGCGTTCACCAGCTCGTCGATCGCTGCACGATCGAGGCCCGCGGGATCCGGGCGTGAATCGTCGCCGTCCCCGAGCGGCCACGGCTCGCTGCGGGTCGGCGCAGCCGCGAGCGCCAGCGGCTCGAGCGTGCTCGCGCGCGCGACCTCGCCTCGCTCCAGCACACATCCAGCGAGGCCACGCCGAACCGCCCGCTGCTTGGCCAAGCCCCACACCGACGCCTCGACCGACTCGCTGTTTTCATCGAACTCGACCCGCACGAAGCCGACCTGCGCCAGCTCCTGCGCGCGAATGTCCGCTGGCGATCGCTCGCTGATGAAGGCGGCCGAGCAGCCGATCTTCGCCGCATAGCCGGTCGCGCGCGGCAGCATCACGCGAACCGACCAGACGCCAAACCCCACCGTCGCGAGCCCGAGCACGGCAGCCGCGATCTGCAATGCTCGCCGCCACGGTTTGCCCTGCGCTCGCACGTCGACAGTGTACACCCGCGGTCGACAAGCGCGGCTACGGCAGGGCATCGTTCGCAGCGGCATGGAACGTCACAAGCGCTGGGCATTGGTGTTCGTCCTTCTCTCGTTGCTCGGACTCGCGGCTTGGCTGCTCGGTCGTGGCGACGATCAGCGCGCAGCCGACGACGCCGCTCGAGCTGTCGAGGTCAGCAAGACCCCGCCCGACAGAGCACGCCGAGCCAGCGAGCGACCCGAGCTCGAGCGCGCCGCCAAGGCTGCGATCGCGGGCAGCGTCCGCGACCGCGATCGCAACCCGATCGCCGGCGCGCAGGTCTGCGCGTGGCCCAGTCTCGGCGATCTCGAAGGCCACCCGCCCGGCCGGCCGCGCTGCACGAAGTCCGACGCCGACGGCCACTACCGTCTCGACGAGCTGCTCCCGGTTCGCATGCTCGTCAACGCCGAGGCGCGCGGGTACATGCCGCAGCGCTGGTTCGCACAGCAAGAGACCCACCGCGAGCCGCTGCTGCAGCTGCGCGCCGGACAGACGCTCGACAACATCGATTTCGCATTGCGGCGCGGCGGCGTCCCCGTCGAGGGCGTCGTTCGTGACATCAGCGGCGGCGTGATTGAAGGCGCGTTCGTGTGGCTCGAGACCAATGGCTTCGGCGACGCGGGCCGCAGCGCCACGCTCTCCGACGCCGAGGGCCGCTTCTCCCTGTGGACCGCCCCACAGCGCATCAAGGTCAACGCCGAGGCTGACGGTTACGCGTCGGGCTTTCGCGTCTGGATCGCGCCCGGCTCGTCGCTCGAGGTGGTGCTGACGCCCGAGTCCGTCATCAGTGGTCGCGTGCTGCTGGCCGGCACCGACGAGCCTGTCTCTGGCGTGATCGTCGAGGCCCAAGGTGAGCGACGGCTCGGCGGCACCCACCAGGCGCGCAGCGACGAGGACGGCAAATTCCGCATCGACAAGCTGCAGCCGGGCATCTATTCGCTCGGGGCCCGCGGCGACGAGCTCTATGGCGAGGCTGTCGAGCTCGTGCACCTCGCCCTCGCCGAGACCGCCGAGGATCTCACGGTCGAGCTGCACCCCGCGTTCCTCGTCACCGGCCAAGTGCTGGTCGCTGGCGGCAGCGAACCACGCCCATGTCCGAGCGGGTCGGTGGAATTGCACGATCGCAACGACAAGCTCAATTACCGGTCCGGCCGCGTGCATGAAGACGGCGAGGTCGAGATTCGCACGGTCCTGCCCGGTAGCTATCAAGTCGAGGTTCACTGCGCGGGCATGGTCGCCGAGTCCAACTACCCCGACCTGGAGATCACGAACGCGAGCCTGACCGGCCAGATCTGGGAGCTACGCGAGGGACTCGCTATCCGCGGGGTGGTCGTCGACCAACAGGGCTCCCCGGTCGAGGGCGCGCGCGTACGGGCGGGCATGAAGCCCAATCCCGATGATCCCCGCGAGCAGACGACCAATTCCATCAGCCAACCAACCCTCGACGACGGTACATTCATCGCCTCTGGATTGCTGCCCGGCACCTATGAAGTTCGACTGTTCTCGATGGGCGATGGCGAGGACGGCGAGCCAGTCACGGTCGAGCTCCAACCTGGCGCGGACTTCAACGACGTGCGCCTGATCAAGCCCGGCGGTGGCACATTGACGGGCATCGTCCGCGACGCCGAGGGTCGTGGTGTGCCTGCGCTGGTCCTGCGCGCCACCTCGCTCGAGCGGCAGGCCGCGACGGCAGGCATCAGCGACGACTCCGGTCGCTTCGTCATCGACAAGGTCCCGCCCGGCGAGGTGCGAATCGTCGCCGCCGACACCGAAGGCCCGCTGCGTGCCCCGGGTACCCGCGACGACGACGAGCAAGGCACGATCGCCCAGGTCCAGGCCGGCGAGACCACCGAGGTCGAGCTCGTCGTCGAGTCACGAAAAGCGATGATTCGCGGGCGCGTGGTCGACGAGCACGGCTCACCCGTGGCCGATGCATTCATCCGGCATCAACGCCTCTCCGACAGCGCCGCCGCGGCCCCCGATCGCGGCAAGCTCTCCTTGCACCGAACATTCGAAGATCGCCCGGTCTTGAGCGAGAGCGACGGCAGCTTCGTGATCGAGAACCTCGCGGAGGATGCCACCTATGTACTGGGCGCCTTTCGCAAGGGCGGTGGCGAAGCCATACAAACAGGCGTGCGCCCCGGCGAGACCGTGGAGCTGACGATCGTCGAGACCGGCGAGATCGCGGGCAAGGTCGTGACTGCGTCCGACAACACCGCGCCCGAGCGCTTCAAAGTGACCTTGAACGATGAGCGCGAGGGCCTGACCCGCACCGACGTCCTGTTTCGCAGCGGCGGAGCATTTCGCATGAAGGAGCTACCGCCGGGCACCTATACGCTGATCGTCGATTCGTCGGCAGGCTCGGCCCGAGTCGAGGGCATCGAGCTCGCGCCGGGTGAGCACCAGACTGATTTGCTGATCACCTTGACCGCGCGGGTGACCGTCCGCGGGCGCCTGATCGACATCGACACGCGCGAACCCGTGCCGGGCATGAGCGTAGCGATCACCGCACGCGGGACCACCATGACGTTCGCGGGCGACGAGACCGGCGAGCTCCCCCACGTCAGCGGTGAAGACGGACGCTTCGAGGTAGCAAACGCGCTGACCGGCAAGGTCACCCTCTCGGTGCTGCCGCGGGCGCTGCAGAAGGATGCTCGCTACACCTGGCTGATGATGCTCTACCCGATCCCCGACGGCGAAGCCGTGGTCGACGTGGGCGACATCGAGCTGGTCGCCAATCGGGTGGGCTCCGATCAAAAGCCGGGCGACATCGGCTTCGAGGTGCAGCAGGCCCCGCTCGATGCGGCGCCGGAGAGCTACGTGGCCACCGTCGCGCTGATCCGCCCCGGCGGACCGGCCGACGGCAGCGGCCTCGTGATCGGCGATCAAATCGAGAGCGTCGATCGCCACGACGTGCGCGGCATCAATTCCTATCGCTTTGGCCTGCTGACCAAGGTCGCGCCCGGACAATCGCTCGAGCTCGGACTCGCCGGGGGCAAGACGGTGACGATCACCGCCGGGCCCCCGCCTGGTTGAAGTGGCGCCATTCAGCGCCGCGGCAGCTCGTCGACCACCCGCAGCAACGCCGAGAGCACGCCCTCACCCAATTTGCGGCAGCGCTCCGGCGACCAGCCATGCTCCGAGTCCGGCGCGTCCGCGTTGTCCTTGAACGGCATCTCCAGCGTCATCGCCAGGGCCCCGAACGCGTCCGCGATCCAATTGGTCGCCATCGTCATGTTGGCCTTGCCCGGCTCGGCCTCGGTGTAGCCGTGCTGCATCTGAAAGTCGGGATTGGCCGCCATCAATTCGGCTTCGTACTTGGCCTGCAGCGCGCGCGTGCTGCCGGTGACCGACTCCACACCATCGGCACCGGAGATGAAATTGTAGGGCAGCCCTTCGTCGCCGTGCACGTCGAGCGCGAACTCGAGGCCGGTCGCCCGCATCCGCTCGCGGACCAAGAACACCTCGGGGCTGCGATCCATGCTCGGCTCCAGCCATTCGCGGTTGAGGTTGGCCCCCGCTGCGTTGGTCCGCAGGTGGCCGCGGCGGCTGCCGTCGGGGTTCATGTTGGGCACAATCCAGAATTCGGCCTTGCGCAGGAGCTCGCGCGCGATCGGATCGCTCTGATCGAGCAGCCGCGCCAGCACGCCTTCCATCAAATATTCGGCCATCGACTCGCCCGGATGCTGGCGCGCGAATATCCAACAACGCGCCTTGCTGCCGCGCTCGCCCTCGCTCACGTGCAGAAGATCGAGATCCTGCCCATCGAGCGTCTTGCCGAGCACCTCGTGGCGAACTCGCGGTGAACCCAGGCTGCGCGCGACCAAGTCGTGGTGCTGCTCCATCGAATAGGGCGCGAAATAGGCGTAATAGACGGTATCGAGCTCGGGCGTGTGCCCGATGGTCAGCACGCCGTCGGCGTAGCTGGTCTGCGCGACGCGACGCCAGGTCCGACGATCGTAGCTGTAGCACGCGTGGTAGCCGGGCCAGCCGCCGGGGTAGCTCGCCGCTCCGGCGTTCTCGATGCGCAGGTTCAACGCGGTCGCTCGCACACCGGCCACGCGAAAGTAGAACCACTGGTAGTGATCCGAGTTGTGGTCCTTGCGGATCTGAAGTCGCACATGCTGCGGATCGCTCGCGTCCACGACCTCGATGTTGCCGGCGTCAAAGCTGTCGCTGATGATCACGTCTGTCCTCCCACCGCGGTCCTGCACGGTGCCTGCGCGACCGTAGCCCGCGCGCTCCCACGCTGGCCACCCACACATCGAGCGCCTTGCGGCGCTCACGACCCGCGCCGACGCGCCCGCCACTACTCGCCGCACCAGCCGCTGTGCACCGATTCACCGGCGATTTCGACCGCTTCGTCGCGCGACCAGCCTCGATACTTGCGCCCGCGCCATCGGACGCCGCACACTCGGTCGCCCACGCAGGCCATGCCCGCCTCGGACGACGATACGGTCGGCGACGACCTCGACGAGACCCCCGGCCGTACGGGCGGCGAAGACGGGTTCGAGCACGACTCGGAGTACGAGGACGACCGCGACGAGGACGGGCTCGCGCCCGAAGCCGGCCGCCGTCGCCCCTCGGTGCTCTCGCTGCTGCTGCTGGTGGCCGGCGCGATCTGGATCCTCGTCGCCCTGCTCAAGCTCGGCGACAGCCCGGCCGACGATCTTCCGACCGCGGCCATCGCCGACCACGCCGAGACCGGCAGCAACCCGCTGCCCGACGTCGACGAGGACCAGGCCGAAGGCGCCGACGATGGCGGTCTGGGCCAGCTCTTCCACGACGCAGAACGAGCCGTCGGCGAGCCGGGCCCAGATCCGCAATTGCCCTCTGTAGTTACGAATTCGCAAGAAAACGGGGCAGTTGTAGAAGACCCCGATCGCTCGCGCGCGCCCGAAGTTGGAAACCCTGCGAGCGAGCGCGGCCCGCCGGAGGGCTCGCTGTTGGCCGGCAAGGTCTGGCCACAGGACTACGTCGCGCCCGACGTCGTGCACTACACGATCAAGCGCGGCGGCTCGATGAAGGTAGTAGCCAATCTGTACAAGATCTTTCACCACGAGATCGAAGCCCTCAACCCTGGGGTCTCGCTCGAGCGTGAGCTCCCGCCGTCGACGAAGATCGTCGTCTACCGTCACAAGCCCGGCGTCGCGAGCCGCTCGGTCGGCTTCCCGGGCGACGGCTCGATCGAGGGCGCGATGCCGATGGTGGACGGCCCCGGCCGCATTCTGAAGCACACGCCGTGGAAGGGCTGGGCCACGACCACGACCGTCGCGACGCTCGACGTGATCCTGCGCGAGTGGGAGCGGCGGTTCCCCAAGCGTCAGCCGATCCTCGTCGGCAACATGAGCGCTCGCAGTGGTGGTCGACTCAAGCCACACAGCTCGCACCAGTCTGGTCGCGACGTCGACCTCAGCTACCCGCAGATCTGGGATCGCAAGGAGGAGCTCAACTGGCGGACGATGACCGCGAGCAACCTCGATCGCGATCTGACCTGGTCGCTGCTCGAGTTGCTGCGCGAGAGCGGAGCAGTCGAGGTCATCCTGATCGACACGAAAATTCAGAAGCTCCTTTACGAATATGCCCTTGAAACGCGTCGATACGACGAAAAACAGCTGGAAAACTGGATGCAGTATCCAGGGTCCGCGCGCGCGGAAAAGCCGCTGATCCAGCACGTGCCGGGCCACGAGGATCACATCCACGTGCGCTTCAAGTGCACGGCCGCCGAGACTCGCTGTCAGTCGCGTGAAGACTGATTGACGAGCGCTCGAGCCACGCGTTAGCGTGGATGCATGGCTGATAGTTCGATTGACTCTCCGCATGTGCATGTCATCCAGCTCGCTTGGGGCTACCTGTACTCTGCTGCTCTGAATGCGATCGCCGAGCTGGGCGTGGCCGACTTGCTCGAGCGCGGGCCCAAGTCGCCGGCGACGCTGGCCGACGAGCTCGGCGTCGCAGCCCAACCCCTGCACCGGAGCTTGCGTCTGCTGGCCACGGTTGGGGTCTTCGTGGAGGACGAGCAGGGACGCTTCGCGCTCACGCCCGCAGCCGAGCTGCTGCGCAGCGACGCGCCCAACTCGATGCGCGACGCCGTGCGGATGCTCGCCCACGAGTCGTTCTGGGTGCCCGCTGGCAAGCTCGCCACCACCATCCGAACCGGGCAGACCCCGTTCGCAGAGATCTTCGGCGGCTCGTTCTTCGATTACTTCGCGGCCAACCCCGAGGTCGGCCCGATCTTCCACCGTGGCATGGCCAGCTTCTCCGACACCGAGAACGCACCGATCGCCAGCGCGTACGACTTCGGTCGATTCGAGCGCATCGTCGACGTGGGCGGCGGGCACGGAGGCTTTCTGATCGAGGCGCTACAGCGCTGCTCCGCGCGCGGCGTCCTGTTCGACGCCGATCATGTGCTGCACGAGGCTCGCATCGCATCGGCGGGGCTCTCGGATCGCTGTGAGCTGATCGTCGGCGACTTCTTTCAGACCGTGCCCGAGGGCGATTGCATCGTGCTCAAGCGAATCTTGCATGACTGGGCCGACGAGACCGCCATCGACATTCTCCGCGTCTGTCGTCGAGCGCTGCGGCCGAACGGGCGCGTGCTGGTCATCGACTCGGTCATCCCACCGGGCAACCAGCCGCACATGGGCAAGGATCTCGACGTGCTGATGATGGTCTCGCTGCCCGGACGCGAGCGCACTGAGCAGGAATTCGAGCGGCTGTTCGCGGCCGCCGACCTGAAGCTGGCGCGCGTGATCGAGACGCCCGCGGTGTTGAGCATCGTCGAGGCGACGGCCGCGTAGTCAGCCTCGCTCGCGGCGGCGGATGAGACTCAGGAGCATGAGCAGCGCGCTCGTGCCGAGCAGCCCGCGGTTCGACTCGCCCTCGCCCGCCCGGCACTCACAGCCGCGGTCGGTCAGGTGGACCCCGGGGCTTCCGCCGGATTCGCCTGTTTCGGGGCTGCCTCCGTCGCCATCTCCGTCGCCGTCGCCATCTCCATCTCCGTCGCCATCCCCATCTCCATCCCCATCGCCGTCACCATCTCCATCCCCATCGCCGTCGCCATCTCCATCCCCATCGCCGTCACCATCTCCGTCTCCATCGCCATCTCCATCCCCAACCGTCGTCGGATCGCCATCGCCATCTCCGTCGCCCGGGAGCGGATCAGGCTCGCCAGTGGTTGGCTCGGGGTCCTGCGAGCAGTCGTTGAGTGGACAACAGGGATCGAAGATCAGATTGCCGAGCAGGGCGATGAGCACAGCCTCGAGCTCGGCCTGGCTGTTGGTGTCGTAGTAGTCCTCGAGTCCGCCCGATCCCCAATCGGCCATGCTCTGGAGTTGCGCGACCGCCTGCGGCGTGTCGGCACCATCGCCGAGGCCAATCACGTAGGTCGTGATGCCCGTCGCGTACATGGCCTCGAGCTCGCCCTGTACTTGTGCGTCGGTCGAATAGCCGTCGTAGCGTCCTTCGGTGATCAGAATGTTGAGGTAGGGGGTTGTCGGCGAGGTGCCGTGCAGGGCTGTCGGCTGGAGCCCGGCCGCGTGGTACTCGATTTGATTGTTCTTGATCAGCTGCAGGCCGAGGTGCGTGTATGCACCCGAGCCCGAACAGGCCGCCGCGCCGTCGCAGCGGGGCATGTGACTGTAGGTGGGACTGTCAAAGCCCGGAGGCTCTTGGCTGCCGTCCAGAAAGGTCCACGTGATCGGTGGGCCGCCCCAGGGATCCGTGCAGCCTGGCATCGTGCAGGACGTCTGCGGATCGAGAGCCCACGCGAAGTTGTCCCGCATGCACGGTCCGTACTGCACCAACAAGCGCTGCTCGCCGGCGACGGCGTTTCCGAACACGGCGAGCCCGAGATGGCTGACGTCCTCGACGTTGCCAATGCCGACGTCCCCCTCGAATATCGAATTGCGGCCAACTAGCACCTCGCGGGCCTGATCCCAGCCGGTCTCGCCCATCGCCCCGGCCGCGCCGCCGACGTTGAGCATGGCCGAGGATGCGTCGAGCAGGATCATCACGCGCGGCAGCACAAACGCGCATTCGTGGTTGAACGCGGCGCCGACGAAGGTATGGACCGTATGGTCGAGCGCCTCTCCGAGCACGTCTGGATCGTCGTGGGTGATCGCAGCAAAGGTCCCACCCGCGGCGGCCAGCTCGTCAGCGGCCAGCTCTGCTTGGGCATTGCCGGGGAGCGCCAGCACGGACGTGGGAATGTCCTGGTTCTCGTAGAGTGGCAGAGCGCTGATCGCTGGATTCTCCGAGGCCGGCCCAAGCATCATCGTGCCGTCGGCGCTGGTCCACGCGCCCTGGGTCACGACCACGAGCAATGTCGCTCGACCCTGGTCTTCTTCGCCGTGGTCGGCGTTCGTCTGTGCAATCTCCTGTGCAGCACGATCGAGCGCCCCTTTGGTCCATGGCGCGATCCCAGCTCGAGCCCCCATCATCGGTGGTGGGGTAGCATCGAGTGAATCCGCGATCCACTCGCCCGCACACTCGTGATAGTCATTGTCCTCGTCGTCCCATGGCACATCGATCGACTGCCCGTCGAGCAAACCGGAGCTGTCGTTGGGAATCGCCGTGCCCGCAATTCCCGGGGCCGGATCATGCCCGTAGCGCAGCAATGCGAGGTAGGTATTGTGGCTGAGAAAGCCACCCGGTGTGGTGACCTGCTTGATCAGCGAGACCGCAACCTCCCAGCGCGTAAGCTCGGCATCCAGGTCCCACACCTCATTCATCGCGGTCGAGTAGTCCAGAACGAACATGACGCGCGGCTTCAGCAGAGCGCAACCGCTCTTACCCGGGCAAGACCACTCGCCGCTCGCTCGCGCCGGGTGCTCTCCGGTTCCGATCGCGAAGGCGAACCCGATGCCGGCGAGCAGCCCGAGTTGAAGCGCAATGCGTCGCCAGCCTTCTCGCTGCCGCTTCATGCTTGCTCCCGTCGCCTGCGAGCCCGCGCGCGTGCGAAGCCGAGCAGGCCCAGCAGCACGACCGCGCCGAGTCGCTCGCCGTCGGCATCGCTCTCTACCCGGCAGTCGCAGCCGCGTTCGTCGAGGGCTGGATCGCCGCCAGTGTCCCCGGTTTCACCGGTCGCGTCGGCGCTGTCCGTGGTCGACGGATCATCGCCGTCGCCGTCGCCATCTCCATCTCCGTCTCCGTCTCCATCGCCATCTCCGTCTCCGGAAGTGGTGGGATCACCATCCCCGTCCCCACCTTCGTCCCCGTCGCCGTCTCCATCGCCGTCGCCGTCGCCATCGCCGGTCATCGGGTCGCGTCCGTTTTCCCCTTCGCCGGTCGGCTCAGGCGATTCCTCGCAGCCAATGTCCGCACAGCACGGATCGAGCACGAGCGCGGAGAGAATTTCCGCAAGGACGGCCTCCAGATCGGCCTGATTGTTCGCGTCGTAGTAATCTTCGGTGCCGCCCGACCCCCAGTCGGCCATGTTCTGCAGCTGGCCGATCGCCGCCGGCGAATCGACGGCGTCACCGAACCCGATCACGTAGGTCGTGATGCCCGAATTGTGCATCGCCTCGAGCTCGGCCTGCACCTGCCCGTCGGTCGAGTAGAAGGTGTATTGCCCGTCAGTGATCAGGATGTTGACATACGGCGTGTCCGGCGTCGTCGGATATTCGGCCATGGGCTCGAGCCCCGCGAGCTGGTACTGAGCCTGGTTGGCCTTGATCAGCTGCAGGCCAAGATGCGTGTGGGTGCCAGAGCCCACGCAGAAGCCCTGTTGGCCGTCGCAACGAGGCATGTGGCTCTGGGTCGGGTGGGAGAAACCGGGAGGGTCCTCGGTCCCGTCCGCAAATGTCCATACAATCGGCGGTCCACCCCACGGATCGCTACACCCCGGCATTTCGCAAGAGCTCTCGGGGTCGAGGGC
>DATLLB010000869.1:0-3417 GCA_035538075.1 Enhygromyxa sp. | reverse complement strand
CTTCGACTCACTGACCACCAACACGACCAACGCCGACAACGACACCACCGGCGACGGTGACGGTGATGGCGACGGCGATGGTGACGGCGATGGCGATGGGGACGGCGACGGCGACGGTGATGGCGACGGCGATGGCGATGGCGACGGCGATCCCAACGCGTGCTCGAACCCCGGTGGCGACTGCTGCCCGCCCAACCCGGCCGCCGACGCGGTGCTCTCGGGTACCGTGTTCGCGCCCAACGGCACCGTGCCGGTCTCGGGCGCCGTGGTCTACACGACCGCGACCCCGCCCGACCCGATCCCCGATCACGTGTACTGTGCCGAGTGCGTCGAGCTGACCTGCGGTCTGCAGGACTACTCGGAGACCGCGGCCGACGGCACTTTCAGCGTGCAGGCGCAGTCGGGCGACAAGTACCTGGTCGTGCAAAAGGGCCAGTTCCTGCGCGTCACGCCGATCACCGTGATGCCGGGCAACCACGTGCTGCCCGACATGCAGACCGAGCTACCCGGCGAGTGGGACCCGGCGAACGGCCTGTACATCCCCAAGATCGCGATCGGCAACGGCTCCTACGATCGCATCGAGGACGCGCTCGGCAAGATGGGCCTGGGCGACACGATGATCAGCAACTTCGAGGAGCGCACGATCCCGGGCACCGAGAATTTCGACCTGTGGGACAACGGCCAGAACCCTGGCCTCGACGGCTTCCAGTCGCAGGGCACCTTCTCGCAGCTGATCTCGGACCCGGACAACCTCGACCAGTATCACGTGATCTTCGTGCCGTGCTCGACGGACACGTTCGTCAACTCGCTGAACAACCAGAACATCGCCAACATCCGCGCGTGGGTCGAGGCCGGCGGTCGCTGGTACGTGGCTGACTGGTCGAACGAGTGGCTCGCCCAGGTGTTCCCCGAGTACCAGAACTTCTACGACGACGGGTTCGGCTCCTACGACCTGGGCTCCTACGACTCGCTCGCCGACGTGCTCGATGACGGCATGCTCGAGTGGCTGAACGAGATCCCCGAGGCTCTGAAGGACATCAACCCGCTCAACGACGAGCCCCACCCCACGCTGTTCGACCTGCCGCAATTGGAGACCGTCGACAACTGGTCGGGCATCCAATACCCGCTGCCCGAGCTGCTCGTCGACGACGGCATGGGCAACATGGTCAACGTCGGTCACCGCGCCTGGCTCGAGGGCCCGGGCGGCAACTTCGACATTCCGCAGAACGAGATCCACCCGCTGACGGTGACCGCACAATACGGCTGCGGGAAGCTTCAGTTCACCAGCTATCACACGGCCGAGTTCTTCGACTACGTCGGGCTCTCGCCGCAGGAGCTGGTGCTGATGTACACGATCCTCGAGATCGGCGTGTGCCAGGCCGACCTGCCGGCGCCGCAGTAGCGTTACTCCGCTCGTAGTAATGATCGTGACCTGCGGGGCAGAGCGGCGAACAAAGATTCGCCGGTCTGCGCCCGCAGCCACGTGCATGCACCCGACAGCTTGATGACGTGATCATCCCCGTGTTCGACGGCGCGAGCGATGATCTCGGCGTCGGGCTCGGGGGTGCGATCGATCGCGGGCACGGGCTGGTCGCCATAGACGGCGAGCAACGCTGCGCCGGTCTGCCAGGCGTGGATCAAGAGTTCGCGCGTCGTCGTCGGCTGGAGCAGCGGTGCCAGCCACAGCACCGCCGTCGTCGAGGTCACGGCGTGGGTGAAGACGATCGCGGTCAGCGGGTCGCGAGCTTGGGTCGCGAACACCTCCGCGAACGCTCGCGCGAGCTGCTGGCCGGCCGTGATCAGATTGATCAGATCGTCGAGGTCGTCGCCAGGATCGAACCACGCGATCACAGGCGCGAACTCGGGCAGCCTGGCGAGCACCTGGACGGCCGTCGTGATCGCGCCGCCGTTGCGACGCTGCGCGAGCGGGACTCGAGGGACGCGGGCGAGCGCGTCGTCGAGCTCGCGGAACGGCGTGACGGCTTCGCAGCGGCTCGGCAGCGGCTGATACGTGGAGGCCCACAGCGCGAGGCCGTCGGCCAGCTCGTCTCGTCGAGCCTCGCTCGCGCGCGCGGTCATGGCTCGCGCGGCGTGGGCCGTGCGGATGATCCCGTGCGTGGCCGCGGCGGCGAAGCCCGGGGCCAAGCGAGCGCACCAGCGATCCAGCACCTCGCGCCAGTCGTCGCGGCGCAGCTCGGCGCGCAGCAGCTCGGCCCAGTCGGCGAAGCGATCCTCGCGGCCGAGCGCCGCTTGCCAGTCGTGGATCGGCGCGCTCGGGTGCGGTCGCAGCGTGTGCTCGTGCAGATGCGCTTGCACCCATCGGTCGGCCGCCTCGTGCTCGCCCAGCTCGCACAGCGCCTCGGCGACCATCGGCGCGTGGCTGGTGAAGCCGTTGGTCAGCTCGGGCCCGTAGGCGCTCAGCTGGACGAGCAAGCGGTCGAGGGCAGTGTCGTCGGACATGCCGGGAGCGTGCGTCGGCTCGGTCCGAGAGGCGACGGATTGGCTAATACGATAGCGGTGGGCTCTCGCGCTGGCTGGCTCGCTTGCTGGCGGCCAGCGGGCTCGCGTAGCCTGAGCCATGCCGCGTCGTACGTGCGTGTTGGCCTGGTTGCTCGGCCTGTCGAGCTGCACGCGGGTGTCGGCCTCGATCGACGCACCGGCAGCCGAGCCCGCCGCCACGTCCACGCCGACAAGCGAGGAGCCCGAGCCGGACCCGTGGCACGGCAGGTGGTACGGCGATCTGCGGGTGACTCCGCGCGAGGTCGTCGAGATCGTCGAGCAACCCCAGCCCGAGGGCGATACCGCGGAGCTGCCACCTCCCACGCCCGAGGAGCTGGCCGCGTGGGATCGCAAGAGCCCGGACGCAGAGGCGCCGCTGCGCGAGTGGGATCGCGCCAACGTCGCGATGTTGAGCGCTTGGTGGCGCGAGCTGCAGTGCTTCCACCTCGCGATCGTGAGCGTGGGGAACTCGACCTTCAACAGCAACGATGCGCAGCGCTGGCAGGCGTTCTCGAAGATGTACGGACCGCGGGTCAGCCCTTGGGTGGGCGCGGTGCTGTCCGACCAGCCAGAGCTCTTGTCCAACTCGAAGGCGATCGGTCGCCTGCTGGAGGCGCACGAGCTGCTGAGCGACCGGTACCCGGATGCGTTCGAAGCTGGGGATGCTTGGCAGCTGCAGCTCTGCGACGAACAGTGGACCAACGTCGCACGTGCGCTCGACGGCTACCTCGGCGAGATCGGGGCGAGTGACGTGACGCTGGATAGCGAGGATGACGATGACCTGGCGGCCTGTCGCGCGTTGCTCGACGCGCCTTGAGAGCTCCGCCCGGTGGCGCCCATCGTCATGGCGCCAAGATGGTGACCTTGACCTGGCTTGGCACCACCGTGCCCATGTTGTGCGCAGGCGTGGCCATGAAC
>DATLLB010000868.1:0-9923 GCA_035538075.1 Enhygromyxa sp. | reverse complement strand
GGGCACCACGCTCGGGCCGGTCGTCGACGCGCGAGCGGCCGCGCGAGTGCAGCAGCAGGTCGCGGCCGCGATCGCGGCCGCGACCTGCTGCTGCACTCGCGCGGCCGCTCGCGCGTCGACGACCGGCCCGAGCGTGGTGCCCTCGGCCAGCGGATCGCCGAGCTTCAGCGTGCGCGTGTTCTCGACGTAGGCCTCGATGAAGCGGTCCCAGATCGCTTCGTGCACGTAGATGCGCTCGACCGCGCAGCAGCTCTGCCCGGCGTTGTAGAACGCGCCCTCGACCAGGTTGGGGACCGTGAAGTCGAAGTCGCAATCGGGCAGCACCAGCGCCGGATCCTTGCCGCCGAGCTCGAGCCCGACCGCGATGAAGTTGTCGTGCGCGGCCGCGCGATAGACCTCATGCCCCCCGCGCACCGATCCGGTGAAGGCGACTTGATCGATCACCCGCCGCGCGAGCACCCGCGCGACGGTCTCGTGCGTGCACATGAAGTCGCTGACCAGGCCCTCGGGCGCGCCGGCCTCCGCGAAGCTGCGGGCCAGCTGCGCGCCGACCAGCGCGGTCTGGGGCGAGTGTTTGATCAGCACGGCGTCGCCGGCGAGCACCGCCCCGGCGACCACGTTGATCGGCACCAGCAGCGGATAGTTCCAGGCCGCGATGTCGAGCACCACGCCGACCGGCTCGTGCCGGATCGCTCGCCGAAAGCCACTCACCTCGGGCAGCAGCTCGTCGGCGAGGACCGTAGGCGCGAGCGCGACGAGGGCCTCGACGCGCGCACGCATGGTTCGAATCTCGCCGCGAGCTTCGCCGAGCGGCTTACCCATCATCGTCGAGATCTCGCGCGCGTACCGATCGGCGTTGCGCTCGAACGCGTCGAGCATGGCCAAGCACAGCCGCGCGCGCTCGGCCATCGGCGTGCGCTTCCATTCGCGCTGAGTTGCGTGGGCGCGCTCGACCAGGGCGAGCGCGGCGGCGTCGTCGAGGTACTCGAACTCGTAGGCGACTTGGCCGTCGATCGGCGAGACGATGGGCTCGGGCATCGGCGCGAGCATACCAGGGCGCGGCGCGATGCCACCCGGATGCCGGAGCCAACGGGCTCGACCGCGCCGCGAGCTCGGCGAAGTCGAGATCCAACATCTCGGCGCTCGGCTGCGCGGCGGGGGACTGATCGCGCAGCGCCTATAGATAGTCGGTGATCTTCTTGCGTCCGCCGGGCGAGCGATCGTCCTGCTCGCGCCGCTCTTGGCAGCGCACGCACGAGGTCACCCACGGCATCAGCTCGAGTCGTCGCCGTGGAATCGGCTCCTCGCAGGTCTCGCACAGCCCGTACTCGTCGGGGTCGTCATCGATCAGCGCGAGCGCGTCGCGAATCTGCGAGAGTCGCTCGGTCCGCTCGCGGTTGCGGTTGGAGGCGATCGATTGCGTCATCTCGGTGAGCGGCGCTTCGTCTTCGTCAGGCTGCGCAACCGCGTCGGTCCGTGCAGGAGGGATGTCCATGTTCCCCTCTCGAATCAATTCCTCGCGCAACGCGACGAGGCGATCGCGCAGCAGGTTGCGGGTCGCGGCGTCCATGGGCTCGCCATTGTCGCCTGCGCCAGCGTCACGACAAAGCAGCAGATGGATACGTGCGCTCCGGCCGGCAATTATTCGTGCACAGCGCTATGGCCAGCGTCGGCGTCCGTCGCTACCGTTTTCTCGAGGCCCAGCGCTTGCGTCATCCCTCCAGCGTCTCGCTGCCCCGCCTCGACGGGGCCTCTCGCGTGCTGCGGCTGCAGGCCGACGAGCGCCTGGCAAAGATGCTGCAAGTCGGCACGCGCAGCTCCGACGCGGGGCGCTTGTTGGTGCCCTCGCGCGAGGGCATCGAGCCCGGCGCGGTGGTTCGCGTGGAGGTCAGCTTCGGACCGCTCGCCGACGAGATCGTGCTGCGCGGCGTGGTCACGGGCAGCACGCCGCGCGGCGATCGTGCGCCCGTCATCGACATCGAGATCGCCAAGGAGCACGGGCCGCGGGTCCGCTACATCCACGAGGTGCTCGCCCACGGTCGCGAGGCCACCGCCCGCAACTCTCGACGCGTGGTCTCGCAGGTGCAGGCGACCTGGCGCTGGGGGCTGGGCTCTCACGCCGCGCGGATCGGCGACATCAGCAAGGGCGGCGCGTTCATTCGCAGCGGCGCGCCGCCGTCGGTCGGGAGCGTCATCTCGCTCGAGCTCAACGACAGCATGGTGCAGGTCGGACTCGGTCCCGGCCCGCTCGAGCTCGAGGCCACGGTCGCGTGGGTCGGTCGCAGTCAGGGCCACCGCGGCTTCGGGGTCAAGTTTCGCATCGTCGATCGCGCGCAGGCCCATCGCATCGCGCAGCTGGTGCGCTGGCACGAGCAGCAGGCCGGCTTGGTCGATTGACCGATTGATCGATGGCCAATCACATTCACGTCTTCACCTACAAGGAGGGCCTGCTCTCGCGTGTGGCTCACGATCTGCGCCTGCATGTCGAGCCGCGCGGCATCGAGGTGAAGCGCAGCGGCGAGCAGGTCACGGCCACGATGGATCCCACCGCGCTGATCGTCGACGGCGCCATGTCGGGCTCGCAGCTCGACGACGGCGCGCTCGACGAGCGCGACCGCAGGAAGATCGTCGAGACCATGCGCCGCGAGATCCTCGACACCCAGCGCTTCACCAGCATTCGCTTCACCGGCAAGGCGGTCGCGCGAGGCGAGCGTGCGCTCGACGTCGACGGCGAGCTCGAGCTGGTCGGCGTTCGGCGACCGCTCGCGTTCACGGCCACCCGCGAAGGCCGCCGCATCCGCGCACGCGTGACTCTGCAGCCCTCGCGCTGGGGGATCCGGCCCTACAAGGCGCTGGCGGGGGCGATTCGGCTGCAGGATCGCTTGACCGTGGAGATCGACCTCGACGAATCCGAGTAGACTGATCCGCAGTGCTCGGCCGTCTGTTCCTGCTGTTCACCCTGATCCCGCTCGCCGAGATCTATCTGCTCGTGAAGCTCGGCGGCTTGATGGGCGTGTGGCCGACGCTCGCGCTGGTGTTCGTCACCGGAGCCCTCGGCGCCTCGCTGGCTCGCCGCGAGGGTCGCCGCGCGATCGCCAGCTATCAGGCCGCGCTCGCGAAGGGCCAGCTGCCGGAAGAAGGCATCGTCTCTGGTCTGTTGATCCTCGTCGGCGGCGTGCTGCTGATCGCCCCCGGCGTGCTGACCGATGTCACCGGGCTCGCGCTGATGATTCCGCCGGTTCGTCGCGCGGTCGCCAAGCGCATCAACGCGCGCCTGCAAAAGCGCATCGCCGATGGCTCGGTTCAGGTCATGCACCTCGGCGCGGGCGGGCTTGGTGGTTTCTCCGGCTTCGACTCCCGCGGCGCCGGGCAAGAGGGCGTGGTCGTGGACGCCGAGGTTGTCGAGAATCGCGACGCGGGCGGCGGACCCCTGGCTCCGCGCAAGCGCTAGCGCATAAGCTGCGGATGCCTCCTGCGCGAGGTGTGGGTATAGCTGAAAATACCCTCGCAACAGGAGAAACCGGACAATGGAAATCATGCCCTGGCGCTCCAGGCAAATGTCACCCATCTCGAGCCTGCAGTCCGAAATGAACCGCATGTTCGAGGATTTCTTCAACCAGCCATTTGGCTTGCCGCTCCAGCGCGTGCGCACGCAGGCGGCCGTGGTCCCGGCGCTCGACGTCAAGGAGGATGAGAGCTCCATCGTCGTCACCGCCGAGCTCCCGGGCATCGATCGCAACGACATCGAGATCAGCGTGCAGGACGACATGCTGGAGATTCGCGGGCAGAAGTCAGAGGAGCACAAGAACGAGCAGGAAAACTATTACATGGTCGAGCGCAGCTACGGCGCCTTCGCCCGCCGGATCACGCTCCCGGCCGAGGTCGACAGCGAGCAGGCCGAGGCGACCATGAATAATGGCGTGCTCACGCTCTATCTACCCAAAGCCGTGCCCAAGGCCGGCAAGAAGACCATCTCGATTCAGGAGTCCGCGCAGCGACAAGCAGTGGGTCAAGCCAGCTCTGGGCAGGTGAGCGCGGGCCAGCAGAGCACGACCGGCGCGATGGGCTCGGGCCAGCCGAGCACTCGGCAATCGACGCAGCAATCGAGCGGCCAATCGAACGGGCGGCAAGCGAGCCAGCAGAATCCGTGAAGCGTCAGTGCACGCGGCCGAACACCACGTCGGTCTCGTAATACCCGCCGCTCTCGGAGCCGAACCATGCATAACCGATCGGGTGGCCATGGTCGTCGGTCATGAACAGGATCGTGCCCATGCCAAATCCGGTCTGATCCTCGCCGCGCGTGTCGTCCTGGTGGCGCCAACGCGTGGAGTCGACGATGCGGACCACGTAGGCGTTCTCGAGGTGCGGGACCTTGGACGGCCTCGCCATCACCACGCCGACGTGGCCCGAGTTGCCGCCCTTCGGCCAGTCCTTGGGTCGTCGCCAGGCGAACACGTCGCCGGGCTCGACCTTTTCGATGTTGGCGATCCGCTGCCAACCCCCGCGCGAGCGATCGGTCGGTGACTTCTGGATCACCCGCACATAGGAAGCGGCGACCGGCCGCTCGCGCTCGATGGTCTCGAGCGCCTTCGGGGCCACGCGCGCGAGCATCCAGTTGATCATGCCCGAGCAGTCGAAGTGATAGACGCCTTCTTTGCGGCGCACTCGCGTGCTGTGCGAGTACAGGGTGTCGGTGCGCGTGGCGTCGATGCTCTCGATCAGCTCGAGGATCTTCTTGCTGGTCTTGGTGCCTGGCTCGCCCGTGTCCCATTTGATCGGGCCGAAGCTCGGCTTGCCGACGATCACGAACGGCTGCGGCGCCGGGCGGCTGGTCGATCGGACGGTGCGCGCGGTGGCCTGCTCGTTCTCGTTCTCGAGGCCCTCCAGCGTCAGGTCGAGTGTGGAGAGCCGAGTGAGCAACAGCAGCGCGAGCAGCGACATCGCCGCTCAGATTACTTGCATTGGGTCGGCGCGGCCAATGTCGTGGGTGTGCCCTCGCTGGCCGTGATCCCGATGTTGCCGACCTTCGACGCGCAGTCCCACTTCACCGTGGCATTGGCACACGCCGCGCAATCGAC
Source organism: Enhygromyxa sp. (assembly GCA_035538075.1). GTDB lineage: Bacteria > Myxococcota_A > Polyangia > Nannocystales > Nannocystaceae > Plesiocystis. Next base: position 4,845 of record DATLLB010000868.1, on the reverse strand, counting down.
GTTCACGAGCGTGGCATCGGCCCCGTCGCGCAGCTCGATGCCCGCGGCGTTGCCGGTCTGGCGCAGCCGCACCTGCTCGAATTTGTTGTTGCGCGCATGGTCGCCGAGCACGACCCCGCCCCAGGGCTCGGCGATCGCCTCGAGCACGATCGGCGCCTCGGCGGTGCCGCGCATGTCGAGTGTGGCCTGCTCGTAGTAGCCCACACCCAGGAGCACACCCGGATCGAAGCCGAGGCGCAGGCCCGGCGCGACAGTCAGCGTGGCGCCCTTGTCCACGAACACGTCGCCGTGGATCAGGATCGGCGCGGACTGATACGCCCACGTCGCGTCGCTCTCGAGCTTGCCGCGCGACACGTCGATGCGCGCCTGCTCGTCGTAGCGGTTGTCGACTCCAACCCCTCCGAGCAGCGCGGGCGTGCTGCGGATCGCGACCGGCGTGGCTCGAAAGCCGTTGTTCGTGAAGCCCTCGATCACCACCGCGTGGCCGCGCAGCTCGACGCCGACGAGATCGTCGTGGAACTCGCAGCCCTCGAGGGTCAGCTTCGCGGTGCCTTCGGCGATCACCACACCCTCGTCGCGCGAGCCCCCGTGGGCGAGCTCGACGTTGCGCAGGATCAGCTCGCCGTGGTCCTGCACGTGGATGCCCGACCACGCGCCCGCGCGCGAGTCTTGGGCTGCGAGCAGCTTGATCGGACCGCCAAGGCCGTGCACGTCGTCGCCCCGCACGTCGTGGATGGGGGCGGCTTGGTTCGGGGCGCTGGCGCTCGCGCTGAGCGAGCCCGGGCCGAAGCCGCCGACGATGATGCGGGCCTCGGGCGTGAAGTAGAGCGACGCGCCAGGAGCTAGCGTCAACCCGCCCGGCCGCTCGACGTCGCCTTCGATGCGGATCACACCCTCGATCCGGTAGGGGTTGGGCGGCCACTCGATCGTGCTGGCGATCGTGCCGCTGCTGATCGCCACGAACGCGGTCGGCTCGAGCTTCAGCTCCTGCAGGCTCGCGGCCGCGCTCGGGCTCACGCGGGCGATCGTGCCGGTGCCCGCGAGCGTCACGCCGAGCAGCGTCGGGCCGCGCTCGGCCACGACCTCGAGCGCGAGCGCAGGCGCGTTGGAGACCTTGACGTGCTCGACCGTGAGCTGCTCGGCCGCGATCCAAAAAGCAGCCTGATCCTTGCTGCCTGCGCCTGCGATCTCGACGTGCTGCACGCTCGACCCGGTCGACTGCGCGTGCAGGCGCACGCCCTGCCAGCCGCTCTCGGTGTCCGCGATCAGCCGCACGGGTCGCTCGGGCGTGCCCGCGATCGTGAGCGCGCCCGGTCGATCGCGGCCGACCTCGAGCACCGCGTCCTTCTCGAAGCGCAGCTCGACGCCGGCCTCGAGCGTGAGCACGCCGCCGTCGATCCGGTACTGCCCACGCACGCGCACGGGCGGGCACGTGGCGGCGATCGTCCGGGCCTTGGCCTCGGTGCCGGTCAGGAACGCCGGGCAGTCGGCGACCTCGCCCTCGGGCTGCGGTGGCTCGGGCGTGGGCGTGGGCTCTTCGGATGGATCCTCGCCGACCTCGCTGCCCGGCTGCTTGCGGGCCTTGGGCTCGTCGCTGAAGAGATAGCAGCCGCCCACGAACGACATCAGCAGCGAGAGCAGCGAAGGCGCGACGAAGCGACGCATGGCTGCTCGTACCATGAGCGGTGTGAGCGGCTCAACCGACCGGCGTCGGCAGCAGCATGCCATCGGGCAGCCGACCGCGATCGCGAGCATCGAGCAACGTCCGCATCGTCAGCGCGTCCGCCCGACAGCCTTCGAGGTTCAGCACCGCCAGCGTGGACAGCCGCGGGATCCCGCTGAACACGGCCGCGAGCTCGTAGGGCAGCGGCTCGGGCAGGCGCAAGATCAGCTCGCGGATGCCATCGAGCTCGGGCAGCGCGAGCAGATCGGCGAACACTCCGAGCGAGATCTCGTCGGCGTCCAGGAAGTTCAGCGTCAAGGTCCGCAGCTCGGGCAAGCGTCCGGCGACGAAGCGCTCGGGAAAATTCTCCGGGAGCCCTCGCATGTGCAGCTCGAGGTGCTCGAGCGTGGACGAGTGCAGGGCGCGGAGCGGCGGCTGATCGCCGTGGATCGTCAGCTTGCGAAGCTTGCGGAGGTGCAGCCACAGGCGCGCGAACGCGGGCATGCGTCGTCGCTCGCGCTCGAGCTTGACGGGAGCGCCGAGCTCGAGCGCGCGCAGGTTGGCGATCACCTCGGAGCTGCACAGCAATCGCTCGAGCCCGTGCGCATGCACGAGCGAGTTGGTCAGGCCGAGCTCGGTCATGCGTGCGGCGATCGGCAGACGCAGCAACGCGGACAGCACCTCGAAGGGTCCGGCCAGCGATCGCTCGAGGCCGCCCGCGCCGACCCACGCGGCGTCGATGAAGCCAAGCGACCAGCGCTGGACCAGCCTCTCGGCCAGCGATCGCAGCGGGCCGAACAAGTGGCCGAGGTGCTCGGATCGAAACTCGCGCTCGCGCGCGAGCAGCTGCGGGCGCTCGCTTTCCGCCGCCTGCGTGATCGCATGCTGCAGGGCGATCAGCTGGCCGCGAGCGTCACCGCGAGCTTGCAGCCAGTCGCCGTAGATCAGGTGACTCTCGACGTCTTCGGGCTGCTCTCGCAGCGTCGCCTCGAGCCCGAAGTCGCGCTCGCTCAGCGCTTCGAGTGTGGCGATCTCGCTGTCGGCGAGCAGCAGACCCGCGGCGATCCAGCGCTCGAGCTGGCTGACCACGCGGCGCTGCGTGAGGCCCTCGTCGGCAAAGCTCTCGGGATCGCCGAGCTCCAGCGCGCCGAGGGTGCCGTGGTCGAGCACGAATTCCAGCTCGCCCGCGCGCATGCGTTGGATCGGCTGATCGCCGCGCGCGGGGTCGTGCGGATCGAAGGCCAGCACGTGCTGCCACGTGCGTTCGACCTCGACCTGCGCACCGATCTCGGAGAAGCGTCGGACGATCCGCCGCACCTCGGCTGCGCCGACGCGATCGAGGATCAACCCGCGGGTCTCGACCACTTCCCTCGCGTCGCGTCGGCCAATACCCATGAACTCTCTCACGAGCTGAATTGCCGAGACCGGGTTGGTCCCGTGCAGGTAGCGGATCCGAAAGGTCTCCATGGATCGGCACCATGCGGATAGCACCGTGGGCGGGGCTGACACGAGCCTGTTCACCCAGGACCGTGCCCCGGCGTCCTCCGCGATATGTCACGTGATCATGCGCCCGCCTCGCGCTCGATGTGGGGCCAGGTCGCGTCCTCTCCGCCGAAGTATCCTGCCGGCCATGAGGCAGATCTGGATCAGTCGCGCGGGTTCGCCCGAGGTGCTCGAGCTCCGCGAGGCCCCGGACCCGGCCCCCGGGCCTGGTGAGGTTCGCATTCGCACGGCTGCAGCCGGGATCAACTTTGCCGACTTGAGCGCGCGCATGGGCCTGTACCCCGACGCGCCGCCGCTCCCCTGCGTGGTCGGTTACGAGGTCTCGGGCACCATCGACGCGATCGGTCCTGACGTGCGCACGCTCGAGGTCGGTCACGAGGTCGTCGCGCTGACTCGCTTCGGTGGCTACTCCGACGTCGTCTGCGTGCCGCAAAACCAGGTCGTGCGCACGCCTCCGAACATCTCGCTGCGCGCGGCCGCGGGCGTGCCCGTCAATTATCTGACCGCGTGGCTGATGTTGATCGAGCTCGGTAACGTGCAGGCCGAGCACACGGTACTGGTTCACGCTGCAGCGGGCGGGGTCGGGCAGGCGGCCCTGCAGATCTGCAAGTGGCGAGGAGCGACCGTGATCGGCACGGCCAGCGCGAGCAAGCACGAGCGTCTGCGCGAGGCGGGGATCGATCACTGCGTCGACTATCGAACCCACGACTTCGAGGCCGAGGTCATGCGCATCACCAACGGGCTCGGCGTCGACATCGTGCTCGATGCCGTCGGCGGTGAGTCGTACACCAAGAGCTATCGGTGCCTGCGCCACCTCGGGCGGCTGTTCATGTTCGGCGCGTCGAGCTTCATGCCCGACGAGAAGCGCCGCCTGATCCCGCTCGTGCGTGGCCTGCTGAAGACCCCGAAGTTCAAGCCCTTCGACATGCTCGACAAGAACCGCGGCGTGTTCGGGGTCAACCTCGGCCACCTCTGGCACGAGACCGAGCGCTCGCGTGCGGTGTTCGAGCAGGTCATGGCCAAGGTCGGCGACGGCACGCTGGCGCCGGTCATCGATCGCGAGTTTCGCTTCGACGAAGCCGTGCAGGCCCACGCGTACATGCAGGAGCGCAAGAACTTCGGAAAGGTGCTGCTGGTGCCATGACGCGACCGAGCGCGATTCGTGTGGAGGACTCGCCGGCGCGCGAGGGGCCGGTGTTCGTGTCGCGGCGCTCGCTCGAGTGCGACACCCCCCGCCGCCCAGCCGTCACGCACAGCTTCGCCGCGCTGGCGTTTCACCTGGACGGACGCATGGCCGTCGAGCAGCGCGGTCGCTGGACGCTCGAGCGCGGCGACGTGCTGCTGGTACCCGCCGGCGAGCCGCATCGCATGCTCGAGGGCGAGGGACCGGAGATCTGGGGGTTGGGCTTTTGCGTGCCCTGCTTCGCGAGCGAGGAGACGACGAGCTTGCTCGAGCCGTTCGAGCGCGTGCGAGCCGGGGCGTCGGCGGTGGTGCGGATCCCCGCGCAGCGGCACGAGTTCCTACTCAGCTTGTTCGGCGAGCTCGAGCGCGCGTGCACGCGCTCGAACGGCTCGAGCAAGCTCGCCGTCTCCTCGCTCGCGAAGCACGGCACGCAAAAGCCCAACCCCCAGATCTCCGGTACCTCGCCCTCGAGCATGCGATGCGGCTCGCCGGCGGG
>DATLLB010000867.1:0-11389 GCA_035538075.1 Enhygromyxa sp. | reverse complement strand
AAGCCCCGCGTCGGCCATCAGCTGCTCGGTGTAGTGGGCCCAGCCCTCGCCGGTCGTGAAGTTCCACAGCGACTTCAGGATCCACGAGCGGTTGATCTTCACGTGCAGACCATGAAGGAAGTGGCCGGGCCAGACCTCGTGGACGGTGATGAACAGCAGATCGGTGGTGCCCGGGACGTACGCCTGTTGCTGCTCGAGCGGCCACGTGGGATCGGGCGGTGAGATGTAATAGAAGCTCGGCAGCGCGGACTTCTCGAACGGCCCGGCGCCGTCGAGGAACGCGATGTTCCAGCGCATGAACGCCGGCGTCTCGGTGACCACGGCGACGTCCTGCGTGGGGATCGTGACGATGTCGTGATCGATCAGGAACTGCCGGGCGGTCGCGGCCTGCTCGGTCGCGACCGCGAGCACGCGCTCGGGCGTGGGCTTGTCGGCCGCGATCATGGCCATGACCTCGGCGGCCGATTTCTCGGGATCGATCTGCTTGGTCAGCTGCTCGACCTGCGCGAGGTTTTGCGCGAGGTCGGCCTCGGCGATGCGCTTCAGGGTCGAGAGGTCGAGCTCGATCCCCTGCGTGCGCGCGAGCATCTCCACGTAGCGCTCGGGCCCGAGCGCGAACTCGTCGGTCGCAGTCGCCTGGCGCTCGAGCAAGAAGGTCTCGTACCCACGCAGCGCGGTCGTCAGCTCGGCCAGCGCGTCGGTCAGCATGCGCTTCTCGACGGGATCCTCGAGGCCTGCGAACGCGGCCGACACGTCGGCCTCGATGAAGCTGATCGTCCCGCGGACCTGCAGCAGCGCGGTGTCGACGAACGGCCGCGCGAGCGCAGCTTCGAGGTTCCCCTGAGCGTGCGCGAGGTGGCCGACACCGGCCTTCGCCGCGTCGGTCACCGCTTTGGCCCGCTCGCGCAGCGGCGCGTAGTCGCGGGCGATGTAGGCCGTGAGCTCGAGGTCGGCCATGTAGAACATCGGGTTGGTCCACGGCGCGCGCCGGACCTCGAGCTCGAACAGCTCGGCGTCGAGCGTGCTGATCAAGGCGGCCCGCTCGACGCGGCCCACGGGCGTGAGCGCGTCGGCGTCGAGCGAGCGCAGCTTGGCCAGGTCGTCGCGCAGGGCGACCAGCTCGGCCTGCAGCGCCGGGCCCGAGCAGTCGCGGATGCGACCATCGAGCTCGTGCTTGCCGAGCGCCACGCCGCGCAGCGGGTAGCGCTCGAAGTAGCCGTCGAGCACGAACTCCGCGAGCGCGTGCAGCTGCGTGTCCGGGTGCAGCTGCGGCTCGATCGCGCAGCAATCGGGCTTTGGCTTGGCGCAGGCGGTCGCCGTCGAGAGGGCGGCCAACAGACACAGCAGGGCGCGGGCGCGGAGCATCGCCGCACCGTAGCAGCGCCCGCGCTCAGTCGTGCAATTTCACGTACTGGTAGTCGATCGGCTGCCCCTCGATGCCCTTGCTCGGCGCGGCGATCCAGTTGGCGAACTTGCCGGGCTCGTAGCAGGGCTTCATGATCGACAGCAGGTAGTCGTTGTCTTCGGGCACCAGCAGCCACTGGTGCTTGTTGGCCTCGAACTCGTCGGCGCTGATCAGCTGGCCGTCGGGATTGAAGTAATGCCCGGCGTAGATGCCCTGGTGACGGTGGAAGCGGGGGCTCGGGAGGGTCAGGCGCGTGCTGGCGCCCTCGTCCTCGAGCACCTTGTTCCACTTGCGGAGCGCTCGCTCGCAGTCGGCGATGTACTCGTCGCGCAGGACCGCGTTCATGGCGTTGCGCAGCGGGATGTCCTTGTCGACGAGCACGCCGCTCTCGACCAGCGGGAGCTTGTAGGTGCCGCTGATGGCCTTGTGATCCTTGTACTTCTTGGCCTCGCGGAAGCGGCCCTTGAGGCCCGAGCCGAAGAAGTCGGCGGCGTTGTTGCTGATCTCGCCGCCGAACAGATCGAGGCTGTAGGTGAACCAGTAGTTGATGGTGCGCTGGATCAGGTCGAAGTCGATGCCGCCCTGGTTGCGCACGTCGCCGTTGGGGTCGAGCTTCTCGAGCTGGGCGGTGCGCTGGATGATGCGCTGCATGCCGGTCTGCCCGACGAACAGGTGGTGAGCCTCTTCGGTGAGCATGAACTCGGTGGTGCGCGCGAGCGGATCGAAGCCCGACTCGGCCAGCGCGGCGAGCTGATACTTGCCGTCGCGGTCGGTGAACATCGTGAACGCGAAGAAGCTCAGCCAGTGATCGCAGGGCTGGTTGAAGGCGCCGAGGATGCGCGGCTTGTCGGGGTTGCCGCTGCGGCGCATCAGCAGCTCGTCGGCCTCGTCGCGTCCGTCACGGCCGAAGTGCTTGTGCAGCAGGTAGACCATCGCCCACAGGTGCCGGCCCTCCTCGACGTTGACCTGAAACAGGTTGCGCATGTCGTAGAGGCTCGGCGCGGTGTGGCCGAGCAGGCGCTGCTGCTCGACCGAGGCCGGCTCGGTGTCGGCCTGCGTGACGATGATGCGGCGCAGCGCGTTGCGGTGCTCGCCCGGGACCTCCTGCCAGGCCGGCGAGCCGACGTCGTCGCCGCAGCGGATCTGCGCCTCGGCGGGGTCGCGCGGGTTCAAGAAGATGCCCCAGCGATAGTCGGGCATGCGCACGTGCTCGTAGTGCGCCCAGCCGCTGGTGTCGACGCTGATCGCCGTGCGCAGGTAGACCGGCTTGTCGGCGAAGTCGCTCGGGCCCATGTCGTTCCACCACTCGAGGTAGTTCGGCAACCACTGCTCGAGTGCGCGTCGGAGCTTGGTGTCGTGCGCGAGGCCGACGTTGTTGGGGATCTTCGCGTTGAGATCGACCGAGGTGCTTGCCGTCATCTGTCTTTCCTTGGCTGCTGATGGGCGGGTGACCCGGGAAGTGGTGTTGGCCCGGAGGGGCGGCCCCGAAGGGGTCGCTACGAGGGCGGGGTCCCGCGAGGCGAAGGCCGAGTGGGGTGGTCCGGGCGCATCGCCCGGACCACGGAAGGCCATCACACCCGCTGCCAGTCGAAGCGCGGGCGTTCGGGGCGGCCGTAGAGCGTGAGCGCGCCCTCGGGGCCGGTCGCGTTGGGGCGGATGAAGATCCAGTTCTGCCAGGCGGTGAGCCGCGCGAAGATCTTCGAGTCGCAGTTCTCGGCGCCGGGGAAGCGCAGGTTGGCCTCCATGCCGGTCAACGCGTCGGGCGAGAGGCTCGCGCGCTCTTCGATCGCCACGCGCGTGTCGTCGTCCCAGTCGATGTCGTCGAGGCGCACGGTCACGAGCCCGGCGTCGTCGGCCTCCTCGGCCGAGAGCACGCCCCGCTCCAGTCCGAGCTCACGCAGCGACGCGAGCTTCTCGGGCTCGCCGTAGAAGCGGACCTCGAGCCGATGCTGGCCGTGGCTCATCGGCAGCGCGCCCCAGTTCATCGGGCTCACGCCGACCTGCACGGGATTCTCGGAGTCGTCGAGCAAGTAGAAGCGATCGCTGGCGAGCGCGAGCTCGAGCAGGTTGCCGCCCCAGCCCGTGCCGGCCTCGCCGATCGCAAAGAACGAGCGGCTGGTCAGATCCATGCGCCGCAGCGTGCGAGCCATGAAGCCGACGATCTCGCGCGCGAACCAGGTGGGCGCGCCCGGATGCACCGAAGGATCGCCAGCGTCGAGCAGCGCGTTGTCGTAGGCGATCGTGCGCGCCACGTCGCCCTGCGCCTTGACCAGGATCAGGCCGATGTCGAGATGGTTGATGCGCAGCTGCAGCAGCGCGTCGTCGAGCTCACGGTAGGCTCGCAGTCCCCAGACCGAGTCGCCGGCGGCATGGATGGCGGCGGGGCCCTGCTGCACGACCGCGAGGTCAGCCTCGCTCGGGCCGCGAACGGTGAGCGTGGCGATGCGCGTCGACGGGTCGCACTCGAGCGTGACGGCGCTGTACTTGCGGACGTTGTTGTCCTCGCTCGTTTCCACATGCAGACGGCCGAGCTTCACGCCGACGCGCGGCTCGTGACCGATCTGCTGCTCGAGCTCCGTGCTGATCACCTTGGCGCGGGCGCGGATCTGCTCGAAGAACTTCGAGCGCGGGAAGGTCCCGTCGACCAGCTTCCACTGCACGGCCTTCTTGCCGCGGATGCCTTCGGCGGTGGTCGAGAACACGTCGGCCAAGTCACGCCGGATCTTGCGCTTGTCGACCAGGCGCGTGAGCCCACCAGTGCCGGGCAGCACGCCGAGCAGCGGCACCTCGGGCAAGCTCACGGCCGAGCTGCCGTCGTCCTGCAGATAAATTTCACGGCACGCGAGCGCGAGCTCATAGCCGCCGCCGGCGGTGGTGCCGTTGCACGCGGCGATCCAGACCTGCGCGCTGTTGTCGGTCGCGTCCTCGATCTCGCAGCGGGTCTCGTTCGTGAACTTGCAGAAGTTCACCTTCCACGCGTGCGAGCTCTGACCCAGCATGGTGATGTTGGCGCCTGCACAAAAGGCGCGGTCGTTGCCGGACGAGATCAGCACCGCACGCACGTCGGGATGCTCGAAACGCATGCGCCGGACGATGTCCGCGAGCTCGAGATCGACGCCGAGATCGTAGCTGTTGAGCTTGAGCTCGTAGCCCGGGACCAGCCCGCCGTCGGGGTCGACATCCATGATCACGTTGGCGATCGGGCCGTCGTACTCGACCCGCCAATGCCGGTAGCGCGAGGGGTCCTTCTCGAAGTCGACCGTCGAGGTCAGCGCTGCACCTTCACCCATGTCTCGGAATAAATAGCAGCCTGTGCGTCGCTACGGGCAACGCCGTTGCGTGTGGGGTCGCACGGTAGATGCCCGAATTCGTGCGGGTGCACACGGCTATACGGCGGTTTCGCGATCGGGGGTGGCGCGGTTTTCGGTGTGCTGTCGCACTGCCTTCAACGCACGTCGGTCAACAACCGGGGAATCGTAGCGCGCAGCTGTCGAGGCACCCGTCGTTCTCCAACTGGTTGCCGTCGTCACACTGCTCCTCGCCGTCGTCGACGACTCCGTTGCCGCACGAAGGCGTGGGAGCGCAGCACAGCACTTGGACCGCGAGCTCGTTGCAGCCGTAGCCGGACGGACAGCTGTCGCGCGAGCTGCCGTACGAGCAGTTGAACGCGTAGTCGGTCTCGAGCGTGGCGCCCGAGAGCGTGTAGTGGCCGGCTCCGCTGCCGGGTCGGCAGTAAATCTCGCCGACGACCACGTTGCCACCGAGCGCGTAATTCCAGCCGGTGTTGCGATTGGTGAATTGCGGATGCGTGCACAGCCCCCAGCCGACCGGGCACAGGCTCTCGCCGTCCTCTTCACAGGTGGCGTTGTTGGGATCGTCGCACACGACCATGTCGGAGTTGGGGCTGGTCGCGAGGTTCACCGCGCCGTTTTGGCAGGCGATGATGTTGAGCTCGCAGGCGTTGTCGCAGATGTCGTCGTCGACGTCGTTGCCGTCGTCGCACTCCTCCATGCCCGCGTGCACGAACCCGTCGCCGCAGCTGGCCGGCACGCAGCTGCTCGGGCACGCGTCGTCGTCGTCGAGGTTGCCGTCGTCGCAGGTCTCGATGCCCGCGTACACGAACCCGTCACCGCACTCGGCCTGCGTGCAGAACACCGCCAGGCAGGCGTCGTCGTCGAGCATGTTGCCGTCGTCGCACTCCTCGAGGCCGGCCTGCGTGAAGCCGTCGCCGCAGAAGGCGAGCTGGCACGCCGGGCACTCGTCGCTGGTCTCGGCGTTGCCGTCGTCGCACTGCTCGTCCTCTTGCACGATCCCGTCGCCGCAGCTGCCGGGCAGGCAGCGAGAATTGCAACCGTCGGCCTCGTCGTCGTTGCCGTCATCGCACATCTCGACGCCGGCCTGCGTGTGGCCGTCGCCGCAGCTGGCGAGCTGGCAGTTGTCCACGCACGCGTCGGTGTTCACGGTGTTGCCGTCGTCGCACTCCTCGAAGTCGGCGTAGACGTAGTTGTCGCCGCACGTCGCGATCTGGCAGTCGGGCGTGCACGAGCCGGTGTCCGAATTTTCCGGGCCGAGGTCGCACTGCTCGCCGGCATCGACCACGCCGTCGCCACAGCTGCTCGAGGGATCGCCGTCGCCATCGCCATCGCCGGTCGGATCGCCGTCGCCGTCGCCGGTCGGATCACCGTCGCCGTCACCCGTGGTCTCGAGCTCGAACGTGGTGAGCGAGCCGTCATCGCTGCTGGTGGATGGACAGGCGCACAGCGGCGCGAGCAAGCAAGTCAGCGTGAGCGGGCGGACGGCGAAGCGCATGCCCGCATTGTCGACGCTGGGCTGCGCCGAAGATAGACGTGCTCGGTGTGCGTGACAGGCTGGCGGCGACGACCGTCTGGACGCGGTCGCCCGAGTGACGCAAGGTACCCGCGATGTCCGCGAGCTTGCGTCTCGAGCGTCCAAGCCAGCCGATCCGCGCGGTGCTGCGACCACCCGGATCGAAGAGCCTCAGCAATCGCGCGTTGCTGCTCGCGGCGATGGCAGAAGGGCGCACGCGGATCGAAGGCTGCCTCGACGCCGAGGACACGCGGTTGATGCTCGACTGCCTCGCGCGGCTCGGCATCGCGGTCGAGCAGACGGGCGATGCGATCGAGGACGGGCTCGAGCTCGAAGGCAGCGCGCGGCTGGGTTCGAGGTCCGGCGTGATCGAGCTGAACGTCGGCACCGCGGGGACCGTCGCGCGCTTCTTGACGGCGGCTCTGGCCGCTGCGCGCGAGCCCGCGTGGGAGTCGGTGGTGATCGATGGCAGCGCACGCATGCGCGAGCGACCGATGGACACCTTGTTGAGCGCGCTCGAGCAGCTCGGGGCCTCGGTCGAGGCGCTCGGCAAGCCGGGCGCGCTGCCCGTGCGGCTGCGTGCGGCGGCCGGGATGCGCGGCGGCAGGCTGGTCCTGGATCGGCCCGCGTCATCGCAGTTCGTGTCGGCGCTGCTCTACGCCGGGTGCTTGGCGAGCGGGCCGATCGAGATCGTGCTGCGCGAGGGCACGCCCGCGCGGCCCTACGTGGACATGACCTTGGCGACGATCGCCTCGTTCGGCGGCAACGCGTACTGGGCCCCCTCCGGGGGCCACTTCGTGGCGGATGGGGAGCGCTTGATCGTCGAGCCGACCACGCTGCGGGCTCGTCCGACCTACGTGGTCGAGCCCGACGCCTCGGCGGCCAGCTATCTGCTCGCGCTGCCGGCGATCTGGGGCGGCGAGGTCACGATCACCGAGCTCGGCAGCGCGAGCCTGCAAGGCGACGCGGAGTTCGTGCGCACGCTCGAGCGTTTTGGCGCCGAGGTCGAGCAGGGTCGCACGCACACGACCGTGCGGGGGACCGGACGCCTGCGCGGGCAGACGCTCGAGCTCGGCGACATGCCGGACACGACGCTGACGGCGGCCGTGATCGCGCTGTTTTGCGAGGGGCCGACGCGCATCACCGGAGTCGAGGTGCTGCGCCATCACGAGAGCGATCGCCTGGCCGCCAGCGCGACCGAGCTGCGCAAGCTCGGCGCCGAGGTGCACGAGCTCCCGGACGGGCTCGAGATCACACCGCCAGTCGGCGGGCCGCGGCCGGGGATCGCGATCGACACCTATCAGGATCACCGCATGGCGATGGCGTTTGCGATGATCGGCGACGTGGTGATCAATGATCCCCGCTGCGTCGACAAGACCTTTCCCAATTACTTCGAGGTGCTGGCGCGGCTCGGGATTCGGACTGTGTCGTGAACGTAGGCGACATCCTCGAGGTCGAGGCCGAGGCGATCGACGAGCGCGGCGATGGAGTCGCGCCGCATGAGGATCGCGTCGTGCTGATCCCCGGCTTGTTCCCGGGCGAGCGCGGCCAGGTCCAGATCGAGGGGCTCAGCCGGCACACGCCCAAGGCACACGCGTGGCTGCGCTCGGTCGTGCGGGCGAGCCCGGATCGCCGCGCGCTGCCGTGCATTCGCCAGGAGCGATACCCCACGCGCGAGCCGGGCCGCAGCAAGCCGGCCTGCGCCGGGTGTCCGCTGATGGACGTCGAGATCGCGGCGCAGCGCGAGGCCAAGCGCGCTCGAGTGGCGCGCGAGCATGGGCTCGAGCTCGACGCATTAGGCCCGTTTTCATTAATTGGCGGCGACGAATTCGGCTATCGCTGGTCGAGCAAGCGCGTGGTCTCGGGTCGCGCGGGTCGGCTGGTGCTGGGCAGCCGCGTGGCCAGCCGACGGCAGCGCGACTGGATCGCCGACATGCGCGGGTGTCTGGTCGATCATCCGTTGGTCACACGAGCGTTCGACGAGCTGGAGGATCGCGGCAACGCGCTCGGCATCGAGCCGTTTCGCGGGCAGACCGGCGACCTGCGCTACGTGTGGGCCAAGACCAACGGCGAGGTGGTCACGCTCACGCTGATCACCGCCGCCGCCGAGAGCCGAGCGGCGCGCGAGCTGGGGCCGATGTTGGTCGAGGAAGGCATCGTCGCCGGGGTCGCGCACAGCGTGCAGGCGGGCAGCAGCAACGTGATCCGCGGCGAGGACACGCGGGTGATCGCGGGCGACGTCGAGCTGGTGCTGCGGCTCGCCGACGTGGACTTGCGCGTGGGCCCGCTCGGGTTCTTGCAGCCCAACCCGATCGTCGCGGCGCAGGCCTATCGCGATCTCGTCGGCCCGCCGTCGCGCGACGGTGAGACGGCGATCGGCCACACGCTGGCCTGCGATCTCTATGCGGGCGCAGGCGTGACCACGGCGTTGCTGCGCGAGCGCTTCTCCCAGGTCGTGCCGTGCGAGTCGTACCCCGAGTCGGCTGCTGCGCTTGGAGTGGCCGCGGAGACGGCCGAGGCGTTCTGCCAGCGCTGGCTTTCGGAGGGTCGCGACACGCCCGACTTGATCGTCGCCAACCCGCCGCGCGCGGGGCTTGGCGAGGCGGTCTGTGCGGGTCTGCTCGGGCTCGGGGCGCCGCGCGTGCACGTGATGAGCTGCAACCCCGCGACGCTGCGGGCCGACCTCGATCGGCTCGCGTCGGGCTACGAGCTGGTCGAGCTGCGCGGCTACGACACGCTGCCTCAGACGCCGCACGTCGAGGTGGTCGCGTGGCTGCGGCGGCGCTGAGTCAGAGGCTGCCGACGTAGTCGAAGATCGCCTCGATCTCGGCGTCGCTGAGCTCGGCTTGCGTGCGCGCAGGCATGAACGACATGCGCGCGCCGTAGTTGCTGCCGCCCTCGCCCTCGCGGACCTTCTCGATGAACTCCTCGAGCGGCTCGCCCGTGAGCGCTTGGCCGACGACTCCGCCCTGGGCGTCGATGCCGTGGCAGTTGCGGCAGTAGTCGAGGTAGAGGTCCTCGGGCGTGGTCGGCTGCGGGAAGCCGTCGAGGTACTCGAGGATCCGATCGAGCTCTTCGTCGTCGAGCAGCGCCTCGGTGAACTGCGGCATCGGATTCTGGAACTCGATGCTGGCGCGACCGTTGCGGACCACCCAGCGGGCGTAGTCGTCGTGCGGGTGGCGAATCTCGTAGGCGATCGCGCTGCCCTCGGCCTCGGCTCCGTGGCAGCCCGAGCACAGGGTCGCAAACAGCTCCTGTCCGGTCAGCTCCTCGCCGCCGGTATCGGTCTCGCCGTCGGTGTCGGTCTCGGCCGTGTCGGTCCCGGTGTCGGTATCGGTCTCGTCGTCGTCGACGGAGCCATCGTCGGCGACACAGCCTTGAGTGAAGAGCAAGAGTGCGAGGCACACGAGCGGGCGAGAACGCGAGGGCATGGCACCCCCAGGTTGCCGCAGCCGCGGTCTCATTACACGCGGGTGGCGGGCAGATATCCTGGCGGTCGATGCCGGACTCCACGCGCGCCGTCGATCCCCGAATGCTGCTCGAGGTTCGCAAGCTGGAGATCGATCGCCCGGACGGCGCGCCGCTGCTGCGCGACGTCAACCTCGAGCTGCGCCAGGGCGAGATCGTCGCCCTGCTCGGCGGCAGCGGGGCCGGCAAGTCGACGCTGGTGACGGCCCTGCACGATCGCGCGGCGCTCGAGGATGCCGGCTTCGTCGTGCGCGCCGAGCTGCTCGAGCGGCACGCGGGCGTGGGCATCGTGCCGCAGCGCGGGGCCTTGTTCGATCACCTCGACGTGGCGGGCAACCTCGCGCTCGCGCTGCGCAACGCCTACCCGCCGCGAGATGTCAACGCCGGCGCGCTGCAGGACGCGTTGACCTCCGTCGATCTCCCGCGCGAGTGGGCGGGCGCCGAGTCGCGGCCGGTCGGGCGGCTCTCGGGCGGCGAGGCGCAGCGGCTCGCGGTCGCACGCACGCTCGCCGGCGGGCGACGGATCTTGTTTCTGGACGAGCCCTCGGTCGGGCTCGATCCGCTGCGCGTGGAGATGCTCGCCGATCTGCTGCGCGAGGAGATCCGCGAGCGCAAGGCTGGAGCGCTGGTGATCACCCACGAGCTCGAGTTCGCGGCTGGCTTCGCCGATCGGTTTTGGTTCATGGATCGCCGCGAGCAGCGGATCGTCGAGCTCGATCCGCTGGCGGGCGAGCACGATCCCGAGGCTCGCGCTGCCCTGCACGGCCCTCGTCGCGCCCGAGCGCTGCGGCGTCGCGTGGCCGCGGCGATCGGCGATCAGATGGCCGAGCGTTTGGCCCGAGACGTGGCGCCGGCCCCCGAAGCGCGCCCGAGCGTGCTCGCGCGGCTCGGCGCGGGCCTGGGCCGCGCGATCAGGCGAGTCTACGAAGCCGGGCTCGGCGGGCTCGAGGTCGGCCCGCGGGTGCTGGCCAATTCGCCGCGAGCGCTGCTGCGGCCGCGCGATTTCTTGGAGGTGCTGAGCCCGGTGCTCAAGCAGGCGCTGTGGCGACCGGCGGCGTTCTTCGCGATCGTCTCGGTGCTGATCGGTTTCACGCTGCTCTACATCCTGCATCGCTCGATCGGCGGCGGCGAGCTGCCGATCCGACCCGAGCGGGTGTTCTCGCTGATCGGCTCGATGCACGTGATCGCCCTGGCGCCGCCGCTGTCCGGGATCCTGTTCGCCTCGACCTCGGCCAACGCGATCGTGGCCTGGCTCGGCGGCATGTCGCTGACCCGCCAGACCACCGCGCTCGAGGCCCTCGGCATCAGCAAGACCCGCTATTTGTGGGTGCCGGCGTGGCTGGGGCTCGCGGCCGCGTACGTGCTGCTGGCCGGGCTGTTCACGCTCGGCATGCTCGCGGGCGGGCTCTTGTACCTCGACCTGCGCGTGCCCGAGCTGACCGGCGGAGCGGATGGTTGGCGCTTCGCCTGGGAGCTGCTGACCGCCGACATCGTCGATCCGCCGCCGGAGCGCGCGGTGTTTCGCGTGCGCGCGCTGGGGCTGTGCTGTGTGTACGCGCTGGGGATCGCCGGCGACGCGATCGCCAAGGGCTCGCGAGAGAAGCACTCGGCCGAGGATGTGACCGTGGCGATGGTGCGCAGCGTGATGGTCACGACCCTGTGGATCGTCGCGCTCGAGCTGGGCTCGCT
>DATLLB010000866.1:0-4804 GCA_035538075.1 Enhygromyxa sp. | reverse complement strand
GACGAGCACGCCTTGCTCGTGGAACATCTCGCCAAAATGGCCGGCCGCGACCATGTGATCGCCGGCCGCCGCGACCGAGGAGAACGCCGACTCCTGAAATGGCACGCCGTCGAGCCAGAGGTCGGCGCCGTCGTGCGGGTTGATCCGCTTGGTCCGTGCTTGATCGCCGACCTGTCCAGCGATCAACAGCTCGTCGTCGGAGCCGATCGCGAGCCCGGGCGGATTACCGGGCAGCGCGCTGGCGTCCCACGCGGTGTCGAACTCGTCGTCGAACTTGGCGATCCACGAGTCCCCGTTGGCGCGCCCCAAGACGGTGATCTGATCGTTCGAATCGATGACCACCGCGCTGCCGAGGGTGAACCAGTCGCTCGTGTGATTGGCCAGCTCGGTCCCACGCAGGCGGCACAGAGGGCTGCATCCGTCGCCCAGCTCGAGGTTGCCGTCGTCGCAAGTCTCGCCGTCGTCGGTGTGCACGATGCCGTCGCCGCACGACGGCAGCATGCACGCGTTGGTGCATTGATCGTCGTCGGTCGCGTTGCCGTCGTCGCAGTCTTCACCCTGATCGATCTCGCCGTCGCCACACTGGGGGTCGGTGCCTCCACCCGCCTCCGCTCCCTCGTCGTCGCCTTCGGCGATCGCTTTCGAGTCGCTCTCGGGCACCTCATCGTCGGCGCAGCCGAGGCCCGCCGCCACAATCACCATTGGTCCAAACCACCATCGTCGCAGTTGCTTCGCACTCATCATCGTTTTCTCCTGGCCTGAGTTAGAATTTGAGCTGCCAATTCAGCGTGGCTTGACGCCCACGCGTGTTTCGCAGTCGCACTTCATCGACGCTCAAAGTGATTCCGCCGAGCAGCAGCGCGGCGCCGCCGAGGCCGGTCAGCGTCGCGCCGGCGACTCGGCCCGCGCGCGAGCGATCGCCGTCGAGCCCGAGCGCCAGCGCGCCGGCGGTCAACGCCCCACCGCCGACGATCACCAGCGCGAGCTCGGCGGCCCGAGGCATGATCCGCGCAGGCTCGGGCCGCTCGCTCGGGATCGACTCGCGCGCGCCGAATGTGATGATGACGGTCTCACGGGGCTGAGAGAGCTTCACCCATTCGCTGTGCGCAGCGGCGGCGCCGTGCGTCTCCGGCTCGATCCACAGGCGATAGATGCCCAGATAGAGCCCGTCCACGCGGCGCTCGGCCGCGCGCTCGTTGACGTATACACGACAGGGGATCTGGCAGCGGACCTCGAGGCTGGCCGTGCCTGCGCGCTCGAGCGCGGCTTGCCGCTGCGTGTACAGGGCTGCGAGCGAGGGGCCAAATTCGTCGACCGCGAGCGCTTCGCCCTTGGTCGAGCGCAGAATCTCATCGAGCACTCCGGCCGCGCTCTCGTCGGCACCTTCGGACAAGTAGGTCCGCGCGAGGTTGAGCTGCGCGCGAGCTCGAATCGCTCGGCCATTGGGATCGGCGGCGAGCAGCGGGGCGTGGCGAGGGAATCGTGCGAGCGCGTCAAATAGTTGATCACGAACCGGCTCGCCGGCGTTGATGGCCTCGGTGAGCGCCTCGACCTCCGCGAGCATGGCTTGGTAGCTCGGCGGGGCGGCCTGCACGTCGCTGGTCGGCGCGGGGGCCAACAAGGTCGCAGCGAAAAGCAGGGCTTGAATCTGCACGGTTGGGTCTTCCGAAGGAGAATTACGACGTGGGTGTGAGCAGCTGCTGGGCGCGCTCGGTCACGAACTCGACCAGCCGGGCTTCGCTGCAGCCGTCGCACAGCAGCGACGGCGAGCGCCGGGTGTGCGCGCCGTCGCTGAGCTCGAGGCGAATCTCGTAATCGTGCAGATCCTCGTCGAACGCGACCACGCGTATTTGCAGGATCCGTCCGTCGGCGCGCGCGAGCATCGGCTCGAGCCGCTCGCTCCACTCTCGCTGCAGCCGAGCCCCGTGCTCGGGCTCGAGCACGCTGGTGTCGTAGCGCAGGCTCAGGCGCGCTCTCATGCGCGCCCGCGCAGCGTCGCCGTCCTCGGCGCCACCGGTGATCAGCGCGAGCACGACCGGCATGAACAACATGAACAGCATGCTCGACAGGATCAGCAACATCGGGGCGCGCCGGCGGGCGGGCCGAACCACCATGGACTCGCCGATGGTCCCGTACACGGCGCGAGCCCGCGCGCTGCCGACCATGCCTTCGGGCGTGCCGCCGAGGCCAATGTGATCGAATGCAGCGAGCGAGACCCTAAACCACCGACCAAACAGCTCGAAACCATCGTCCTGCGTGATGGCCTCGTCGTGCGGCTGTTGTGGGTCGTCGCTCATCGAGTGGAGATCGAGAGATTGCCTATGTCGTTAGTGCAACGAAGCGCGGGGTCGATCCTGCTCCAAAGTACGAAGTGTGGGTCAGCGGCCCGCGCAACAGTTCCGTCGCCCCCGCAAGATCCATTTCGCAATTGGAGATTCTCGCGCCCCTTGGTCGCGCTCACGAGATTGAAGTAATGTGCTCTCGTGGAGCAGATCGGCCCGTATGTCCTGTCCCACCGCATCGGCGCCGGCGGCATGGCCGAGGTTTGGATGGCACACCGTGCGATGTTGGGGGCCAGCAAGGCCGTGGCGGTCAAGCTGCTCGCACCCAACCTCGCCAATCAGCTGCAGTATCGAGCCATGTTTCGCGAGGAGGCGCGGATCTCCATGTTGCTCAGCCACTCCAACATCGTGCAGGTGTTCGACGTGGGCGAGGATCGTGGCGAGTGCTACATGGCCATGGAGTGGGTCGACGGGGTCAACCTGGCCGAGCTGCAGTCGCTGCTGTGGGAGTGCGGGCGTGCGATGCCGGTCGAGCTCGCCATGTACATCACGGGTGAGCTGCTGCGTGCGCTCGACTATGCGCACAACCTCGTGCATGACGACGCGGCCACGATCGTGCACCGCGACGTGTCGCCGGCGAACGTCCTGCTCTCGCTCGCCGGCGAGGTCAAGCTCACCGACTTTGGCGTCGCGCGATTCGGCAGCGAGGAGACCTCGGGGGTCCACGTCAAAGGCAAGCTCCGCTACATGGCCCCCGAGCAATTGCGTGGGTGCTCGAAGTCCGGTGCGGTCGACATCCATGCGACCGGAGCCGTGCTGCACGAGATGCTCGATGGCAGCAAATTTCGAGGGACGCACGCCGACGAGGTCGAGCTGATCGGGACGCTGTGCGCGAGCGTGATGCCGGAGCTGAGCGAGCCGGGTCGGGTGCCGCTGCAGCTCGATCGGTTGCGGCGGTCCATGCTCGCGCCGGAGCCCGGCGAGCGACCGAGCGCCGAGGCTGCCCTGCTCGAGCTGCGGGCGTGCCCCGGCTATCGTCACGCGGCGCACGAGCTCGAGGCGCTGGTGCGTTGGTGTCGAGGTCTCGCGCCCAACGATCGCACGCACCGGCCCCGCCGCTTCGCCGCGGCCGAGTCGTGGCCGTCGAGCGACGCTTCGGGCTCGGAGTCGGCGCTCGCGGCCCGAACGCTGCGCACCGCTCGATACTCCAGCGCCACGCGAAACGGCCGGCTCGCGGCCGCCAGCGCGGTCGCACTCGCGGGGCTCTGCGTCGGGTGTCTCGGCATCGGATTCGCGGTGCGCAGCCTGCCCGACGAGGTCGCGCCCACGCCCGCGCCCGCGATTGTGATGAATCAATCTCGGACCCCGGCTGAGCCGCCCGAGGCTGATTCACCGCCCCCGACCGCAGCTGCGCCGCCGCTGCTGGCCAGCTTCGAGCCCCGCAATGTGCCGTTCGATCCGGCGCTGCCACCCTTGTCCACGCCTCCGCCGATCGAGCCCGCGCTTGCGAGCGAGCCGGCCGAGCCGGAGACGCCGGTCAAGCAGCGTCACGATCCGGTCGAGGTCAAGTTCGTCGCCGGCGATTTCAATTTTGCCTACGTGAAGGTCGGCAACAAGCGCATTCTGATCGAGCCCGGCGGGGCGCTGCAGCTGTCACCCGGCACGCACAAGGTCCATGTCCGCTTCAGCGCCGACGGCGAGTGGGCCTATTTCGGAAAGCTGAACATTCGGCCCAAGCGCGCCTATTTGGTCAAGCTCGCCGAGCCGCAGCGGCTGGAGATCAAGGCCGTGAATTGACATGAGCCCATGATCGCCATCGTCTCATGCTTGGCGGGCGTGCTCGGGATGCTCGCGCTGTGGTGCTGGGCCTGGCGGCTGTGGCCGCGCACGGTCGTGTTACCGCCGCCCGAGCCTCGACACCCGCGGCTGGTCTGGCATGGCGACCTGGCAGAGGGGCGACGGCGCCCGACTCCACCGCCCGGTTGGTTGTTCGTGGACGCGCAGGACGATCTCGACAATCTCGACGAGCAAGCGGCTCCGACCGCTCGCACGCACCCGAGCTCGAACACCGACACGAACCTGTTCGCGCGCGAGCGCGGCCCGGAGTCGCTCGACGAGCGCACCGAGGTGCTCAGCGAGGAGCAGATGCTCGATCCCGGCGAGACGCAACCTTCGCTCGGCGGCAAGACCTGCAGGATCGGGCTGTTCGCCGGGCCGCGCTCGAGCGGTCCGTGATCCGCCGCGCTGGGTTACGCTGGCCGCCATGCCCAAGGCCTCCGACACAGCCCCCGAGCCGCTCGCCCCCGAAGCGCTGCGCTGGCGCTGCGATCCGACCACGCTCGGCTTTGCGTCCACGCGCGAGCTCGATCCGATCCCCGGCATCATCGGCCAGGACGAGGCTGTCGAGGCGCTGCGCTTCGGGCTCGAGATTCATGCGCCGGGCCAGAACATCTACGTGCGCGGGCTCAAGGGCACAGGCCGGCTGACCACGGTTCGCAAGCTGCTCGAGGAGATTCGCCCGG
>DATLLB010000865.1:0-2451 GCA_035538075.1 Enhygromyxa sp. | reverse complement strand
GGTCAGGGCGGAGGCGCCGGTTCCGGGGCGGGCAACTGAGCGGATGATCGCGATGCGCTCGCGATCATGACCGCAGCAATGCGAGACGGCTCGCCGTCGCCGAGGTCCCTGCAAAAGGCAGCTCGGCGATGGCGAGCCGATTTCGTTTCAAGCAATCTGCAGATCAGCTGGACGCGGGCTTGGTCACCGGCGGCGCTCACGAAGACGCGCGAGGATCTTTCGTGCGTCATTGACCTCACCGCGAGCGGCTTGGTCCAGACTGACCGAAATCGCCGCGTCCAGAGCTTGGCGCTCGCGCTCATCGAGCTCGTCGCCCTCGTCGTCGACGTCGAGCACTGTCCGCTCCGCCCCCTACCCGCCAAAGCCCTCGGGCAGCTCCATGCCCATCTGATCGACCAAGAACCCCCAGAGGTCCGCCCACTCCTCGATCTGCTTCGCGGTGGGCTTGCCGGCTCCGTGCCCGGCCTTGGTGTCAATCCGAATCATCACAGGATCGGCCCCTGCGTGCGCAGCCTGGAGGCGCGCGGCGAACTTGTAGCTGTGGCTCGGCACGACGCGGTCGTCGTGATCGGCGGTGTAGACGAGCGTGGCCGGATACTGCACGCCGTCCTCGATGTTGTGATACGGCGAATAGTCAACCAGCGCCTTGAATTGCTCGGGGTCGTCGGCGCTGCCGTAGTCGCTCACCCAGGCCCAGCCAATCGTGAATTTGTGGAAGCGCAGCATGTCCATGACGCCGACGCCGGCGAGCACGGCACCGAATAGATCGGGGCGCTGGGTCATCGCGGCGCCGACCAGCAGGCCGCCGTTGCTGCGGCCGCCGATCGCGAGCTTGTCCTTGTTGGTCCAGCCGTTGTCGATCAACCACTCGCCGGCGGCGATGAAGTCGTCGAACACGTTCTGCTTGTGCAGCTTGGTGCCGGCCTCGTGCCAGGCCTCGCCGTACTCACCACCGCCGCGCAGGTTGGGCTGGGCATAGACGCCGCCCATCTCCAGCCACACGAGGTCGGGCACGGAGAAGCGCGGGGTCATCGAGATGTTGAAGCCGCCGTACGCGTAGAGGTAGGTGGGCGAGTCGCCGGTCGGCTGCAGGCCCTTCTTGTGGACCAAGAACATCGGGACCTTGGTCCCGTCCTTGCTCGTGTAGAAGACCTGCTTGGTCTCGTAGCGGCTGGCGTCGAAGCCGAGCTTGGGCTCGCGCCACAGCTCGCTCTTGCCGGTCGCGATGTCGTAGCGATAGATGGTGAACGGGCGAGTGAAGCTCATCAGCCCGTAGAAGGTCTGCTTGGCGTCGCTCTTGCCACCGAAGCCGTAGGTGGTGGCGATCGCCTCGGGCAGCTCGATGGTGCGCTCCTGCTTGCCGGCGAGGTCGAACACGCGGACCTCGTTCTTGGCGTCGACCATGTAGGTCGCAAACAGGCGGCCGCCGGTGTAGTTGACGCTCTGCAGCGCGTGCTCGCCCTCGGGGATGACCTCGACCAGCTGATCGAAAGTCTCGCCGTTGCCGAGCTTGGCGGTGTCGATCTTGACCACGCGGCCGCGCGAGGCCTTGTAGTTGGTGAAGAAGTAGAAGTCGCTGCCGCGGTTGCCGATGAACGAGAAGGTGGCCTCGAGCTTGTCGATCAGCTTGACCACGTCGCCGCCGAGCTTGCCGCCCTTGCCACCGTTGGCGAGCGGGGCGAAGTACAGCATGTTGCGGACGTCGGTGCCGACCGAGACGTCGATGATCAGGTACTTGCCGTCCTCGCTGACGCGCCCGTCGAACTGATAGTCGGGGTGCTCGGGATCGGCGTAGATCAGCTTGTCGGCCTTCTGCTTGGCGCCGAGCGAGTGGTAGTAGAGCTTTTGATTCTTGTTGACCTGCTCGTACTCGTCGCCCTGCTTGGGCGCATCGTAGGCGCCGTAGAAGAAGCCCTTGTTGTCGAGGGTCCACGAGACGCCGGTGAACTTGCTCCACTCGAGCAGATCCTCGCGGTCCTTGCCGCTCACGATCTCGCGCACCTTCCAGCGCTTCCAGTCGGAGCCGGCGTCGGACAGCGCGTAGGCGACGAACTTGCCGTCGCGGCTGACGGTGAACGAGGCGACCGCGGTGGTGCCGTCGGCGCTGAGCGTGTTGGGATCGAGCAGCACCTTTGGCTCGGCCGCGAGCGAGTCGGCCCAGTAGTAGACCGCCTGGTTCTGCAGGCCGTCGTTCTTGGAGAAGAAGTAGCGGCCGCCCTCCTCCCACGGGGTCCCGTAGCGCTCGAAATTCCACAGACTCTCGAGCCGCTTTTGGATCGGCGCGCGCTCCTCGATGGTCTCGAGATAGGTGAACGTCACCTTGTTCTGGGCCTCGACCCACGCGCGGGTCTCCTCGGAGTCGATCGCCTCCATCCAGCGGTAGGGGTCGGCCACGCCGACGCCGTGCAGATCGTCGACCTGCGGCGAGACGCGGGCGACCGGGTAGATCCA
>DATLLB010000864.1:0-3219 GCA_035538075.1 Enhygromyxa sp. | reverse complement strand
CCCGCGTGCGCGGGAGGAAGGTCGCGTGGCGACCAAGGATCGCCTGCAGCTCGTCGGCCCCGATCCCGTCGAGCAGCTGCGGATCGATGTACGCGAGCATGAACGGGCCCAGCCAGATCGCGCGCGCCCGGGCACCCTCGGCATCCTCGCCCCACAAGCGACGCAGCGCGGCAGCCTCGCTCGGGCGCACGGGCGCGAACGCGGTCGTGAACTTTCGTCGCTCGCGCGAGCGCAGCGGATCGCCGGCCGCGAGCGCCTCGATCTCGACGCGCAGCCACTCGGCGAGCAGCTCCTCGCCCTGCTCGAGCAGCCAATCGCAATGCA
Organism: Enhygromyxa sp.; assembly: GCA_035538075.1. Lineage (GTDB taxonomy): Bacteria > Myxococcota_A > Polyangia > Nannocystales > Nannocystaceae > Plesiocystis. The sequence goes on along the minus strand of DATLLB010000864.1, from coordinate 2,895 downwards.
CCACCCAGCTCGGGCACGTGTGGGCCTGGTCGAGCGATCGCTGCTCGAGCTCGGCGCGGAGCTGACCAACCAGATCGGGACGCGGCGCCGCGAGCTGCTGATGGCGACGCTCGAACGACGGTAGCGGAGTGAAGCACGGCTGCGTGCGCCCGGGCTCGGGCCAGCGCGAGAGCAGCTCCGGCGGACCGACCACGGCGACGGCCTCGAGCGCGCGCACGGCCTCCCAGTAGAGCGAGTGCAGGGTCTCACCCGAGCCGCACGAGACCACCGCCCGCGCACCCTCGGGCAGCGTGTCGATGTCGATGGATCGAAACACCCCACGACCGCGCCACTGCAGCGCGCGACCGTCGAGCGCATGGTTGCCGACCTGCTCGCGCAGCTCGACCAGCAGTCGATCGCAGATCGCCTGCTGAGCGCCGGGCAAGGTGCGCTGCAACAGCAGCGGCACGCCGGGCTCGAGATCGACGAGCCGCCAGCGATCCACGTCGCCGTCGATCCACACGCGGTCGTCGGTGAGCAGCATGCCGTGCGGCCCGAGGGCCGCACGCAGACCCGGCAGATCCGGCGAACTCGGCCCGACATACGCGAGCACGAAGGGCCCGAACCACAGCGACCAGCCCAGCTCGCCGCGCCACAGCTGCTCGACCACGCCGCCGCGCGCCGCCAGCACGCGCCCCGCCAGCGCGCGCAGCTGCTGGCGGTCACCCTTGCGTCGCGGCCCGGCGAGCGTCCGCGCCAACCATTCGCCGAGCTCCGCGTGATCGTTGGCCTGCAACCAGGAGCCGAACGCTGGCCATGATGGACACGACGCCGCCTCGCAGGGTGAGCGCTCGGCGAGCTCGGTCCGCAGCGGGTCCATGCGGCGAGGGTAACCCCAAAGTCGCGATTGTGGTCTTACGCCCCAATGCTCGACCACGGTTGATTCGGTAATTTCTTCGCAGCGCTGCACCGGATGCCCGGCAGCGTCGGAACGCCGAACGGCCAGCGAGTCCGGCGAATGTGACATCTCGCCGTGATCTGCACCAAAGCGGCGCGAGGCTGACCCTCGCGCCGTCGCTCGTTTCTCCCTAATTTTCAGGCGCAATGAGCGACCAAGTCACCAAGGCCAAGGTCGTGGTCATCGGCGCCGGCCCGGCTGGCTCTGCGACCGCGCTGCACCTCGCCCAGCTCGGCGTCCACGACGTGGCGATCGTCGACCTCCACGACTTCCCGCGCCACAAGACCTGCGGCAGCGGGCTCTCGCCGCGCGCGATCGAGACGCTCGAGCAGCTCGAGGTCTGGGACGCGGTCAAGCCGATCGCCTATCCGATCAACGGCATCCGCATCGTCTCGCGCGAGGGTCATGAAGCCTATGTGTCCGGCGGAGACGAGAACGCGGCGGCGATCTGTCTGCGTCACGATCTCGACTATGAGATCCACAAGCGCTCGCTCGAGCGCGGCGTGAAGTTCTTGTCGGGCTTCGCCGCGCACGAGCCGATCTTGCGCGGCGATCGCTGGATCGGCATCAAGGCCAAGGACGGTCGCGAGGTTCGGGCCGACTGGGTGGTGGTGGCCAACGGCGCGCACTCGACCTTCTCCACCTGCGAGGGCGAGAAGAAGGCCATCCACACGATCATGGGCTGGTGGGAGGGCGTCGAGTATCGCCCGCACCACATCGAGATGATCTGGGACGACCTGACCTTGCCGTACTACGGCTGGCTGTTCCCCGAGACGGCGACGCGGGTCAACATCGGCATCACCTACGAAGACGATCACAAGCTCAAGAACGCCAAGCGGATCTTCCGAGCGTTCCTCGACAAGCACTACCGCGAGCGCCTTCAGGGCGCGACGCAGATCGGCAAGTGGAAGGGCCACCCGATCGTCTACACCTACCGGACTGGGACGCTGCACAGCCCCGGGCGCGTGGTCGTCGGTGAGGCCGGTCGCATGACGCACCCTGCCACCGGCGAAGGCATCTACCAGGGCATGCGCTCGGGCATGTTCGCGGCCGAGGCGATCGCCGACATTCTCTCGGGGCGCTCGCTCGAGCGCGAGGCGCTGGCTCGCTACGACCGCCGCTGCGCGGCCGCCTTTCTGCCGTCGTTCTGGGCCGGCGGCCTGTTCCGGGGTGTGCTTCGCACACCGTTCCTGGACTATGTCGTCAAGGCTGGCAATGCGCCCCGAATCAAGGCCGCGACGGCGCGGATGCTGGCGCACCTCTGAGGGCGACCATCAACGGCGTCCCATCAGTCGGTAAAGGGCGGCGGCTCGATCGTCGCGTAGTTGCTCGACCAGCGCCGCCTCGCGCTCGCGCCAACGCTCGACGGCGACTGCGTCGCCGAGCCGCTCGGCCGCGCGCAGGCGTCCGCGTACCAGGGCCAGCGGATCGGCCTGGATGTCCGAACTCACCACGTCGAGCCACAGCTCCCGCTTGTCGCTCGGACCGCTGCGAGCCAGCAGCTCGAGGGCGCTCGCCAACGACCACGGCTCGATCGGCAGGTATAGCCTCGAGTGACCGTCCGAGCGCCAGCGATGGTCCACCTGCGCCGCGGGGTCGGCCTGCGCCGCGGTCCACCAGTAGGCGAACACTGCACCGCCGTCCAAGAGAGCGCCGCCACTCAGCTCGGCTGGCGCCTCGAGCTCGAGGGAGGTTTCGCGGCCGGTCCGAAACAGCAGCGCGCCATGGACCCACCGAGCGGAGAGTTCGAATCCCAGGCCCGTCCGCATCACGTCCGGCTGCTGCCTGTCCAGCAGCTCGAATGCACCTGCGCTCAGCTCGACCGCACGGTCGAGCTCGCCAGCTCGCTCGAAGATCAGCGCGAGCGCCAAGCGAAGGATCTCCTGCACGAGCGGCTCGGCGGCGGCGAGCTCCTCGTCCGAGATCGATCGAGCCACACGCAAGGCCTCCTGCGGGTC
>DATLLB010000863.1:0-3204 GCA_035538075.1 Enhygromyxa sp. | reverse complement strand
GTGTCGCTCAGCACTCGCCCGCTTCGGGGAAGCTCTGCGCCATGCGAGTGCACCACGAGAGCCACGTCCAGCCGAGCACGCCTCGCTGCTCGCGGAGCTCCTGATAGCGCCGCTCGCAAGCCTCGCGCTGCTCGGCGCCCGCGGGCTCGCTCGCGATCGTCGCGAGCGAGAGCACCTTCGTGCAGGTCGCAGGCACGCCGGGCGCCGCGAGCACGGGCGTCAGCAGCAGCCCGAGCAGCAGCGCCACGGCCAGCACCCAGACGCGACGCGCGGACGAGCTCGGCACGGGGCCCACGGTATTGCGTCCGCGGCTCGGAAACCAGATATGGTCCGCGCCGTGATCGACCGCGCCGGCGAGCTCGCAGCCCTGGGCACCGCCGCATGCTGGGTCGTCACCGCGATCGCGTTCGAGAGCTCCGGCAAGCGCATCGGCTCGCTGAGCTTGAACCTGATCCGCTTGGTCATGGCGCTGGTGCCCCTGAGCCTGTTCGGGCTGCTCACCCGCGGTCACGCGCTGCCGCTCGACGCCGACGCGAGCGCGTGGGGCTGGCTCTCGCTGTCCGCGTTGATCGGCCTGGTGATCGGCGACCTGTGTCTGTTCCGCGCGCTGGTGCTGATCGGTCCGCGGCTCGCCACGCTGATCATGGCCTCGGTGCCGGTGTGGACGACCGCGTTCGGGTTCGTGTTTCTCGGCGAGACGCTCGGCGCTCGCGAGCTGCTCGGCGTCGCGTTGACCGTCGGCGGGATCGGCTGGGCGATCGCAACCCGACCGCTGCCGCCCGCACCCACGGCGTCAGCGGCGAGCGAGCCCGACCCCGGCGGACTCGGCAGCAACGGCGTGCTCCTGGCGTTCGCCGGCGCGCTCGGCCAGGCGGGTGGGCTGGTCGCCAGCAAGCACGGCATGGGCGACTACGATCCCTTCGCGGCCACACAGATCCGCGTGCTCGCGGCCGTCGTCGGGTTCGCAGTCCTGGTCACCGCGTCGCGCTGGTGGCCGCGCGTGATCGCGGCGCTGCGGGACGGCAAGGCGATGGCCTCCGCGGCCGCCGGCGCCATCGCCGGTCCGTTCCTCGGCGTCGGTCTCTCGCTGCTCGCCGTGCAGCTGGCCCCTACCGGCGTGGCCGCGAGCCTGATGGCGACCACGCCGATCCTGCTGCTGCCGATCGCCCGCATGCGCGGCGAGACCATCGGAGTCGCCGGGCTGCTCGGGGCCGTGCTCGCGGTCGCAGGGATCGCCCTGCTGTTGGTTTAGATGACATCCCTGCGGCCGGGACCGGCCCTCGTCGTGGTTGTTCTCGGTCGCTCGTGGTCACGATGCGGCGCCTAGGCGATGCGGTGTGTCGCCCCGACCCTCAAACAGTCCTCGCCGCTGACCTGCCACTCGCTCAGCGAACGCTATCTTGGGCGGCTGCGGAACTCGCGTCGGGACGACCCACCGCATCCCAAATTCGCGAAGGTTCACTCCCGCGAGGTGGCAGTGTGACGTTCGGCTTCGGTCGAGAAGCACTCGCACGATCGATCACAGCCGCGATGGAGAGGAAGCGCCTCATCGAAGCCGCAACAAAGACCCCCCTCCGGGGGTCACCACGTGCGATGGCTGCCTACGAACCCCGAGCGAGCGAAGCGAGCGGGCGCAATCGAAAGCCGGCCGCGGGGGGCGAAGGGGCCCCCAAGGAGGCCGGCTTTACACGCCGGCGAACAGGCGCGCGCCGAAGCTGTCGCTGAGCTGGTTGATGTCGTAGATGCGGCGCGCGGCCTCGGCGACGTCGTACTCGACGCGCTTGAACTCGAAGCGACGATTCACGCTGTCGTAGATCGTGTAGCTCGCCCGCGGATCATGATCGCGCGGCTGCCCGACGCTGCCGACGCTGATCACGTAGCGATACTCGGAGCGGACGTCGAACTCGCGGGTCACGACCTCGAACACGCGGTCCTTGCTGATCGCGAACGCCTTGCACAGGTGCGAGTGACCGATGAAGGTGGCCTGCCCGAGCCGATCCCAGATGGGGATGCAGGTGGCCGCCTGCTCGACGGAGAAGATGTACTCGAACTCCTCGAGCTCGACCGGTGAGCCGTGACAGAAGTGGGTCTCGGTCTCGCGCTCCATGTACGGGAGCGAGCGCAGCCACTGCATGTTCTCTTCGGTGAGGATGCGGCTGTGGAAGTCGAGCGCCTCGCGGGCGGCGTCGTAGTAGTAGCTGTAGTCCATGCGGCCGGCGACGGCGGCGTCATGGTTGCCGAGGATCGTGAACTTGGCGTTGCGCCGGACGATGTCGCAGCACTCATTGGGCTGCGAGCCGTAGCCGACGGTGTCGCCCAGACAGATCAGCGCGTCGACCTTCTCGGCGTCGAAGCCTCGCATCACGGCTTCGAGGGCCGGTAGGTTGGCGTGCGTGTCGCTGAAGATGCCGTAGCGCATGGCTAGAGAATTTCTGCCTCGACCTCTTCATCGAGGACGTCGAGCTCGGGGACGAGGATGGCTTCGTAGGCTCGCCGGGCAAAGCCACGCAACTGCGTGACGTCCGGCAAGGATCGCTCGCCGCGAATCTGGGCTCCTGCGACGCTCACGTCGTGGAGTGTAGCAAGGGCACGCCCCGCTGCGTACGCGATATCATTCTCAGAAGACCCGGCCAGCGCCTCGACGGCATCGCGAGCCATGCTGTCGATGCCGCCCTCGGCGATCACGACCTCGGCCATCGCCCGGCCGATGCGCGCCAAGAGCTCGCGGCCCTCGATTGGAAATTTCTCGCCCCGGCCCGCCTGGCGGGCCAGTGCGGTCAGCCGCTCGAGCGCGGAGGTGCCGAGCCCGCCGATCGCTCGGGCGACATCGAACCATACGCGGGACTCTTCACGCGTGAGGCTTCGGAGCAGTGGGACGATGCTCGACGAGTCTCGGGCGATTCCGAGCAAGATCGCTGCGGCCTGGCGGACTTGCGGGCGCGGCGACTCGAGCTTGGCGTGCAGACCAGGGACGGCCTGGGTGCCGAGGTCGGCGATGCTCGGCATGATCGCGAGCAGCTCTTCCTCTTCGAAGTACTCGAGCGAGTCGAACACGGCCTCGATGCTCTCCGGCGTGCCGCCGTTGGCGAGCGCCGCGGTCGCGATGCGCAGGCGAAGCTCGGGATCCCGCAGCTGCTCGCGCATGTTGTGGCCGGTCGGGCGCGCGGGTCGGGCTTGGATCTCGCCGGCGGCGCTCGCCAACGG
>DATLLB010000862.1:0-4061 GCA_035538075.1 Enhygromyxa sp. | reverse complement strand
TGCTGACCAAGTGCATCGGCAGCAACAACCCGCTCAACGTCATCCACGCGACCGTCACCGCGCTCAAGGCTCTTCGTAGCCCCGAGCAGGTGGCCCGTCGTCGCGGCATGACCGTCGCGCAGATGATGGAGGCCTGAGATGGCGCTCAAGCTCAAGGTCACGCTCGTTCGCAGCCCGATCGATCGTACGAAGAAACAAAACGACACGGTTCGCGGGCTCGGCCTGCGCCGTCTCAATCAATCGTCGGTGCTCGAGGACACGCCCGCAGTGCGCGGCATGATCCGCAAGGTTCAGCACCTCGTCACCGTCGAGCCGGCAGACTCCGCCGGTTGAAAGAGAGACTACGATGGGTACTGAACTCCATACTCTCAAACCGCCCGCCGGCGCTCGCAAGAACCGCAAGCGACTCGGCCGTGGTCCCGGCTCGGGGCTCGGCGAGACCGCCGGCCGCGGCTCCAAGGGCCAGCGCAAGCGCCGTGGCATCACGCCTGGATTTGAAGGCGGTCAGCTGCCGATCCACCGGCGCGTGCCGAAGCGTGGCTTCGTCAACATCCACCGGATCGAGGTCCACGGCGTCAACGTCGGTCGCCTCGACAACCTCGCCGATGGGACGGTGGTGACGCCCGAGCTGCTGCACGAGCTCGGCTACGTGCCCAAGCGCGCCAACGTGATCAAGGTGCTGGCCGACGGCGAGCTCACGAAGAAGCTCACCATCAAGGTCCACCGCATCAGCGCGAGCGCCCAGGCCAAGGTCGAAGGCGCCGGCGGCACCGTCGAGCTGATTGCTGCGCCCGAGCAAGCCGAAGGCTGACTTGCTTCACGCCGCGTCCCGCGGCTGGAGCCCTCGAGAGCCCCAGCGTCCTATCCGGCGCCGGGGCTTTCGGCTATTCGTACTCCAATTCGAGTGCCTCAGCGCTACACGCGCTGCAGTGACGGTGTAAATGTCATCACGCCGTCAGAAATGCGATTGACCCCGGCAGACTGGTCCGGACCCCTCGAGTAGCCGCATGGGCATCATCATCAACATCTTCAAGCTGCCCGAGCTCCGCCGCCGCGTGTTGTTCACGCTCGCGATGCTGGCGGTCTACCGCTTCGGTGTCTTCGTCGCCGTCCCCGGCGTCGACCGTACGGTGATGGAGAAGCTGGTCTCGCAGCAGACCGGCGGCTTCCTGGGCTACTTCAACATGTTCTCGGGCGGGGCGCTCTCGAACCTGTCCGTGTTCGCGCTCGGGATCATGCCCTACATCAGCGCGAGCATCATCATGCAGCTGATGACGGTCGTCATCCCCAAGCTCGAGCAGCTGCAGAAGGAAGGCGAGACCGGCCGGCGCAAGATCAACCAGTACAGCCGCTACGGCACCGTCGGCCTCGCGCTCGTGCAGGGCTACTTCATGGCGAGCTGGCTGGAGAGCCAGAACACGCCCGGCCAGACGCTGGTGCTCGATCCCGGGCCCACGTTCAAGCTGATGACGATGCTGACGCTGACCGCAGGAACCTGCTTCCTGATGTGGCTCGGCGAGCAGATCACCGAGCGCGGCATCGGCAACGGCATCTCGCTGATCATCTACGCCGGCATCATCGCCGACATGCCGACCGGTGCCTATCAGCTGTACCAGAAGGCCATCGACGATCCCGAGAACTTCGGCCCGGTGCCGCTGGCGATCCTGCTGGTGGTGATCATCGCCGTCATCGCGTTCGTGGTCATCATGGAACGCGGGCAGCGGCGAATACCGGTGATCTACGCCAAACGTGTGGTCGGCCGAAAGATGTTCGGCGGCAGCCAGAACTACCTGCCGCTGCGCATCAACAACGCCGGCGTGATCCCGCCGATCTTCGCGTCGTCGATCATCATGTTCCCCGCCCAGATCGCGGGCATGACCGGCAACCCCTACCTGCAGCGCTTCGCCGCCGCGTTCGACTACGGCAACTGGCTGTACCTGACCGTCTACGTCGGTCTGTGCATCTTCTTCTGCTACTTCTACACGCAGATCCAGTTCAACCCGGTCGACCTGGCCGACAACCTCAAGAAGCAGAACGCGTCGATCCCCGGCATCCGGCCTGGCAAGCGGACCGCCGAGTACATCGAGTTCATCCTCACCCGCCTGACCTTCGCGGGCGCCTGGTACATCTCTGCCGTCTGCGTGCTGCCGGTGTTCCTGCAGAAGGACTTCAACGTGCCGTTCTACTACGGCGGTACGTCTTTGCTGATCGTCGTCGGCGTCGCACTCGACACTGCCCAGCAGATCGAGAGCCACCTGGTCACGCGCAGCTACGAGGGCTTCGCCGGTCCCAAGGGCCCGCGCATCCGCGGCCGCAAGGGCTGAGCGCCGCAGCCCATGCGACGGCTGGGGGCGACGGGCTGGGCATCGATCCTGCTCGTCGCCTGTGCGCCGACCGAGTCCATGCCCGAGCCCGAGTCGATCTCCGCCGAGCCGGTGCGGCCGCGAGCGGAGCCGCCTCGGTCCGCACCAGCACCCGAGCTCGTGTCCACCTGTGACCCGCGCGCGGTCGCAGCAGCCCGCACCGCGATTGCGACTGCGATCGCGAAGGGCGTCGACGCAGCGATGCTCGCCGACTGCGACGCCGAGCAGATCGCCTGCGCGACCGAGCGTGCTCCGCTCGAGCACGGCACGTCGTGCCGCATGGTCGCGTACGCCAGCGACGCTCGCTGGGAGATCTCGATCATCCCGCGCCCCGCCACCGGTGCGCCCACGCAGATCGAGATCTGGACCGACGAGACCGGCAGCGAGGCGGGTCGCGTGGAGATCTCCGGCTGCACTTTCGGCGTGCTCGAGGGTGTGATCGTCGAGGGCCGAGGCGAGTACGCCTCCCACACGCACGGCGGACCACCCGCGCAGATCGGCGGGGCGAGCTTCGTGGTCGAGAACCACCGCGATCGATCGATCGAGCTGAAGCTCACCGGCACCCGCTGGCTGACCGCTCACTCGTGCGAGCTCCCGCGGGCAGAGCAGGCGCGCCCGAAGCCGGCCGGCCTCGCGCTCGAGGATGAGCTGATCGACGGCGAGATGACGGTGATGATCCCCGCGGCCACCACCCGCACGGTCTCGATCGGCCACCACGTCCAAGCGGCGTACATGGCCTACTGCGATCGCTTCGCAACCGCGGCGCTGTTCGAGCTCGACGGCGAGAAGCTCGAGGTGATCGCCGAGCACAGCGTGATCCGACGCGAGCCGCTGCGCCGCCCGTGAGATCAATGCACGCAGGTCTGCGGCTGATCCCCGGGACCGAGCTGCTCTTGCCAGAGCACGGACGACGGTCGCTGCTCGGCCCACGACATGGCCGCGAGCATGTCGACCGGCAGCTCGAACTCGGTGCGCTCGCCCAGGTAGGTCACGCTCAAGTGCCCACGCGCGCGCCGAGTGCCGGCGTCCTGCAGCGCCTCCGACAGCGCCTCGCCGCTGAACAGCCCGTCGCCGAGGTAGTGGTGGCCCTTCTTCGGGTTGCTCGGCGCCCACTGACCTTCGGGCTGCCAGTCGACCTCGACCAGCGGCGTGTGCCTGCGCAGCCGCACCCACTGCGGGACCACGTAGCTGTTCCAGCGCTGCTGATCCACGCGCAGGTTGCTGAGCATCGCCACGCTGAAGCGGTACTTCACGCCCAGGTACGGCGTCATGCCGTTGACGATCAGGATCAGCGCGAGCCAGCTCGACAGACCGGGCATCAAAGTCGTCGGTCGTCGCGACCAGCGGATCGCGGCCGGCACCAGCCGGCGACGCAGCGTCGAGCGGTCGCGCAGCCGCGCGACGCCGATGCCGAACACCATGCACGTGATCGTGACCAGCAGCGCCTCGAGCAGCCCGTACTTGAGCCAGGGCAGGTGCGCGCGATAGCTGCTGAACGAGACCGCGATCACCAGCACGTTGGCGGCCAAGAACACGCCCCAGCGGCGCGCGAACAAGCCACGCGCCACGACCACGTCGCCGCGATCGAGGAACGCGAGGCTCATGACCACGCAGGTCGACGCGAACGCGGTCGGGCCGATGTGGCCGAGGCCGGCCATCACGTAGATGACCAACAAGATGCCGACGCGCGGATAGCTG
>DATLLB010000861.1:0-15501 GCA_035538075.1 Enhygromyxa sp. | reverse complement strand
GACGAGCACGTGGACGTCCCGCTGCGCGGCGAACCACAGGCGGCCGCGCAGCGCCCACGCAGGCGGGCTCTCGCCCACCACGCCAAAGTCGTCCGCGCAGCCAAACGCCGGCTGTAGCTCGGGCGGCAGCTCGAAGCGCGGCAGCTCGATCGGGCGGCGCGCGACCAACAGCATCAGACATCCACGCAGCTCGAGCACTGCGCCTTCGCGCACGTGGACGGGTCGCGTCACCTCGCGTCCGTCGAGCAGCAGCTTTCGCCGGCCGATGTTCTCGATCATCAACGATCCGGCCGGACCGGTGCGGATTCGCAGCTGCTCGCGCGATATCTTGCTGCTGGTCAGCGGCGGGGTCGCGTGATTGGTGCCCGGCCGCTGGCGGAGCAGCGGCAGGCGAACTCCGCCTTCATCGCCACGCCCGAACACCCAGCCCGCGCGCGGCTCGAGCTCGGGATCGGGGAGCATGATCTCGCCAATTCGCGCGGGCTCTTCGCTACTCCAGACCACGACCAGCGCCGCACATTCGCGCACGCGCGGGCCGGGGTGCGGACCATGGCCCTCCGAGCTGACGGAGGCTGTTTCCATGCGACAACGATGTTACACGCGCACACAAAAGGTGTCTACGAGCGCGCCAGCGACGATTGTGCGGTCGCTGTGCGGCGATCGTGCGCGCACGTTTCGAGCCCGGCGCAGCGGGTCAGATCAGCGATCGCGGACCCGAACGCATGGCACGGACGCTGCACCAGAGCGCTCGCGTCCGCGGCTGTATCGAAGCTCATTCCGGGCCGACCGTTCGCGCACGATCGAGGATGAAACCATGACTCTCAAAGCAATCTGGAAACGCACCATGCTCTCCACGCTCAACAGCAATTCCACGATCAACTTCGATTTCGGCGAGCCCGTCACGCCGATCATGTTTGGTCTGACCGGCTTCTCGCTGTCGTTCCCCGACAGCAAGGGTCACAACGTCGCGTGGATGCAGGCCTCGGCCACGCTCGGCACCGGAGCGTCGGGCATCGTTCCGCTCGCGATGACGGCCAAGATGTACGACAACGGCGGCAATCAGGCCGATCCAGATTCGACCTACATCGATTACACGGTGCTCGGCTGGACCGGCTCGAGCGCCGGCATCATCAGCATGGGCACCGGCAGCCTGCAGAACAGCGGAACCAACTACTCACCGAGCTCGGTCCCGACGACGATCGTCACGTCCGTGCCGGCGCTGGGCGGGTTTCAGGCCAATTACCCGTCGGACGACAACCAGGTGATGACGGTCTCGGGCTCGGCTTCGCTGAGCGGAACCGAGGTCGCGCTCAGTGGCCAGATGGTCGACAACGACCGCAAGCACGTCGCCGACGCGCAATTGATCGGTGGCGAGTTGCTCGTCGGCGTGAAGAACCCCGGCTTCGCAATCAAGACCATCAGCAATCAGCAGAGCTCGAGCAACGTCACGGTCGAATTCGCCGACGTGCTGCCGTCGGGCAGCCGGCTGCTCGGTTGCGCCTCGTTCTTGACCGCGTTCTCGGTCTCCTACCCCGATGGCGATGCCCACGACGTCAACACCATCCGCATCGGGCCGCAGTCCAGCACCGGCCAAGCGTACGTGTCCGGGACCAAAGTGATCATTCCCGGCCCGCGGGCGACCATGTGGGATTGCGGCCACCCGAGCCATGAGCAGGACGACTCCATCAGCAACGTCAGCATGGCGGTGATTGGCATCTACGCCTGAGCTCCCACGCCTCAATTCGGCTTGTATTAGTTAGTTCATTCGTACTCGCAACTCGGGGTTCATGGGCCGCGGGGCGCCTGGTCGCGCGCCGCCGCTCATGAACCCACGTCCTCACCACATTCCAACGCACGGTAATTCTCATGTCGAAGCAAGCCTCGTCCCCCTCGGTTCCAGCGATTCGATCGTTTCAATTCAACGCCAGCTCCGCCGGCAGCGTGAAGGACAGCGTCAACCTGTTTCGCGGAGACGTGAACCTTCAGCAGCCGCTGTTCACGATGCCGGGCCGGACTGAAGCGACCGACGTCGCGGTGTCGTTGCTGTATCAGAGCAACGTCTATCACGACGCGATGACCTTCAATCGTGCGGCGCCGACCGGCGTGGTCGGGCTCGGCTGGTCGCTGCCCGGCGACGCGATCGAGCTGCAATCGGGCCCGGGCGAGTCGCCCGGCAACCGTCGCTACGTGTTGATCCGCGACGGCGGCACGAACCCGCTGATCCGCGAGCCCAGCCAGCCCTACCTGTTCGAGATCGGCGAGGCCGAGACCGGGTCGCTGCGCGCAGGCGAGACCGTCCCCGCGCAGCTCGTCGATGCGTTCGGGCAGCGCGGGCTCGCGCTCGATCCTGGCGCGAGCCTGGCGTCAGCGCCCGCCCGCAGCGGCGCGCTGTTGATCATCGACGAGGTCGAGCAGCGCGAGTTCATCCTGATCCCGCGAACCGAGGCGTGGGCGGTGCTCGACGGCGGCGAGGCCTACCAGCTCGAGGACTTCGAGTTCTGGAAGATCCTCTATTACCCGACCTGGGAGCGCTGGGTCGTCATCGACGAGCAAGGCCAGGTTTGGTCCTACGGCGGGCTCGCAGCGGCGGAGGCCGGCGCGTTCGCAGGCTCGGTCGGCAACAGCATCGAGTGGGCGGTCGCGTGGGTCTCGGACACCGGCGCGCCGGTCTGGTCCGGGCCGTCGTCGCAGGCGAACGCACAACGCCAGGTCGCGCGAGCGTGGCACCTCGCGAGCAAGACCAATCTCTGGGGTGATCAGATTCGCCATGCGTACAACGAGCAGTGGCCGATCGATCCGACGACCGGCGTCCGTCCGGTCGTCGAGCAATTGGTCTGCAGCGACGGCAAGCCCTACACCAAGGCCTGCTACCTGACCAGCATCACCGACGTGTTCGGGCGCCGGGCGACCTTCGTCTACGCTGACAAGCTATGGTCGAGCGGGACCGGACAGCCGCGCGAATATGCCGACCCGCACAAGCCCACGCCGGACAACTCGCCCAACGGCTGGCAAGATCGCTACGAGACCCAGTATCTCGCGTCGATCGTCGTCGACGATCCAGCGGGCGCGCGCCTGTTCTCGGTCGAGCTGAGCTACGAGCCGCGGCCGGGACAGGGGGCCGCCAGCGCGGTGGCCAACGTCAACCCATCGCCCACCAACGACGATCCTGGCGACTTCTACAAGCGCTACCTGACCGGGATCACGCTCGCCAACGAGCTCGGCATCGCACGACCGCCGGTGCGCTTCGAGTACTACCTCGACGCGACCGACGAGCCCGGCTACAGCCCCGGCGCACTCGCGTCGTCGACCTCGATGAGCGGCGGCACCTCGCGCTGGCGCTACACCGAGCAGCAGCTCGAGCTTTGTGATCGTGCGCTCGAGGTGACGCCGCCCGCAGGGCTCGGGAGCACCGTCGCGCCGCGGGTCTGGTTCGCCGAGGACTACGCGGTGACGATGTGGTTCGACCTGCTCGGCAACCGGGCCTCGCTCGCGATCTACACCTGGCAGGGCCGCTGGGATCAGTGGATTCCCGATTGGGGGCCGATCCTCGCGAACGAGCCGGACGGCATCGAGCTGACCTCGCTCGAGGTCGTGACCGGCACCGACTTCGTCGCGATCTCGTACGTCAGCGGGACACATCGCAAGGTCTACGCGTTCGACAAGGACCCGGCCACGCTCGGCAATTGGCGGCCGGCCACGATCGCGGGCGTGACCACGGCCCAGAGCACGCCGTGCTGCAGCTACGACGTGAGCAGCGGTCCGGCCACGCTCAGCGCCGGCGACACCTTCCTGCTGATCAGCTACGCGCCGAGCTTCCAGGCGCTCGCTTGCGATCGCCTGACCTGGCGCTGGAACACGCGACAGTGGCGAGTGGATACCGAGTCGCTGCTCGCGGGCACACGCGTGAGCGCGGGGCCGGAGTACTACCTGAGCATCGCCGGCGACGGCAGCTACACGCTGCACTACCTCGATCCCACGCTGGTCTGGCAGACGGGCTCGAGCGGGAGCTTGGGCGCGCTCGGTGACTCGAGCATGGTCGCGGTCGTCGGCGGGGCCTCGCTGGTCGTGGTCGCGCGGCTGCTCGCGGTCGGCACGACCACGCTGAGCTACGGGCTGACGATCCTGCAATGGGACGCGGCCTACCAGGTCACCACGACTCGCGTCAGCGCGACGGACTCGACGGCGATCGACTGGGTCCCGCAGATCATCGGCGACACGACGGTCGCCGTCGGCGGGCGGCTGTGGCGGTTCGACGGCGCCAACTGGCTGCTCAACGAGTCCCTGGTGATCGACGCACCAACCCAGGGCTATGGCCAGCGCTACGCCTACGGCCCCGACTACGCGGTCCAGCTCTACGTCGACGGACAAGGTCGGGTCGTACCTGGCGGCGCGCGGCTGCTCGGCTACGACGCGAGCGCGTCGTACCTGTGGACGATGGCTCAGGCGGTTGCGAGCACGGCCGAGTTCGGCGACGGCGACGCGTGGCCGTCGGCCGGCGGCGACTACCTCACGATGGGCGAGTTCTTGTACTACCGCGGCAGTGCGGCGGATTGGTCGAGCGTGATCCAGGCGACCGCGGGGCAAGACCTGGCCACGTTGATTCCCGCCGGCGAGGTGCTCGAGACCGACGCGACCGTCAACCAGGGGCCAGCGTTCATCGCGTTCAACTCGAAGGACGCGCAGACCGGCGCGAGCGCGGCGACGGCCGCGATGGTGCTCGGCAACGGCCAGGCGTTGGCCGAGACCGATGTCGGCGCAGGCATGCGGATGATCCGCTCGAGCGATCCCGACTTCGACCAGCCGGGCGTCAGCGCGGCCGGACCCGCGACCTTGGTGCTGTTCCCCGATGACGCCAAGATCTTCAGCCAGACGCCGAGCTACACGCTCTATCGCTACGTCGGCAACGAGCTCGACGGCAAGATCCGGCACTACGGCGTGTCCGCGTTCGAGACCGACGACGGGTTCGGGACCCCGCTGGCGACGGCGATCCGGATCGATCCGAGCACCGCCGCCTGCGATCCGAGCGGGACGTGGATCAAGTACTACCGCTCGCTCGTGGCCCCCGGGGTCGAGTCGATCGAGCTCGACGGCACGAGCATGGCTCCGGTTGCAGGAGCCACGCCTTACGGGTTCGTCGCGGTTCGCTACCTCAATGGCGTCGAGCAGGTGGTCGGCGAAGCGCTCGCGCCCACGGTGCTGGACGGCATGCTGCTCGATCTCGAGACCTACGACGCCGCGGGCGAGCAATGCTCGGCGATCACGGTCAGCTGGCAGCTCTTTCAGAGCGCCGCGCGGGCGCCCGCGCAGCCGGACCTCGACGCCCCGTCGCCGTTCTTGCGCGGCGGCTTCGCGGTCCAGGCCGGAGTCAGCATGCTGCGCGACGGCGTGAGCTCGTCGCGGACCAACGGCTACGTGGCCGAGGGCTTCGCCGCGCCGTTCTCCACCCAGCCGATCACCACGACGACCTCGGGCATCGGCACGACCGGCGTCAGCGAGCGCAAGACCACGCGCAGCGGCTTTGCGATTCAGCTCGACGACGCGATCACCCAGGGCGTGTTTCGGGCGCTCAACTTGTGTGAGCAGGTGATCGAGACCGCGCAGGAGTGGCAGCCGGACGGCCAGGCGATCCTGACGACCGCGGCCACGGTCACGACTTGGCGCTCGTGGGCCTCGCAGCTGGGCGCGAGCGTGTACGTCCCGGCCCAAGCGGACGGCTTCGCGTGGCTCGGTGATCCGAGCGCGCTCGGGTTCCCGTTCGCCAGCTATCAGCCCGGCGACGCGGTCGAGGGCTGGCGAAGGCAGACCAGCATGACGGCGCGCAACCTCCAGGGCCAGGTGATCGAGACCCGTGACGCGCTCGAGGTCCCGAGCTCCGCGATCTACGACGTCAGCGGCTCGCTGCCGATCGCCGGACTGCAAGACGGCTCGTGCACGCAGGACGAGTGGGCCTACCTTGGCTTCGAGTCGTACGAGCCGCGCTCGGGCTGGACGATCACCGGCGCCCGGGAGCTGAGCGGCGACGCCTACTTCGGCGAGCGATCGCTGGGCTTGGCTGCGCAGGCTCGGCTCTCGACGACCGTCAACGTGCGGGCGGGCGTGCGTGGCTACGTGCTCGGCTTCGCGGTCAAGACTCCGGCCGGCTACCAGCCGTCGAGCGGCACCGCGTGGACGGTGAGCTACGCCGGTGGCGGGACGTCACCCGCCCCGATCCCGATCGCAGGCACCGATGGTTGCTGGGTATTTCGGACCATCGGACTGCCGATCACCGATGACGACACGCCGAGCTCGATCACCGTCACGGCCACCAACGTCGACTCGACCGAGCTGCTGCTCGACTGCGTGTATCTGATCCCGCTCGGCTCGCGCTTCGTCGCCCAGTGCTACGACGCCCGCTACAACCAGGTGGTCAGCAAGCTGACGGCCAGCGGCTACGTGACCCGCTCGCTCTACGACGACTTCCGCCAGGAGGTCGCGCAGCTCGACGGTGACGGCGTGCTCCGGCGTGCGAGCGGCAAGGCGCTGTCGCGGGCCAACGCGAGCGACGACCGCTTCTCGCCGCGAGCGCCCAACGCCGCGCTGTCGTTGGTGTTCGCCGACTATGGGACGTGCGACGACTTCCTGCACGGTGAGCGCTGGCGCTCGAGCTGGCAGCCCAACGACTCGGCTGCGTGGACCCGAGTACCCGGCCTGCTGGCCACGAGCTCGGGTGGCTCGTTGCGCTGGAAGGGCAACACCACCGGGCTGCGCAGCGCGGCGCTGTGCGTGGGCGTGCAGCGCAGCGACGGGCTGCCCGAGCACGCGATCGCCATCGACTTCGCCGACGACTACACGATCGCCTGGCAACCCGGCGTCGGTTGGACGGCGAGCGGACCCGGCTGGTCTCCACAGCCGCTCGTTCAACCTCCGCTGATGGCCGGCGATTGGGTGCTGATGCTCGGCGAAGGTCTGCTCGGCTTCTTCGCTGGCGGCCAGTTGATCTTCAGCAGCCCATGGTCGCTCGGTGTGCCCGACGATCTCACGCTGATCGCCAGTGGGCCGCTCGCGCTGCGCTACCTCGGCGTCGGCGGCGGGCCGCGGCTGGGCCTGAGCTACAGCGACGGCAACGGCACGACGCTGCAGACCCAGACGCTCGCTGGCGCCGACGCGGCGGTGTCGGCCAGCATCGCCGATCCGCTCGCGCGCACCGTCGCAACCACCAAGTACGCGCCGGCGAGCTTCGAGAAGCCAGCCGAGCTGCCGATCCTCGCCTACCTCGAGGGCTTCGTCGATCGCCAGGCGTTCCTCGCCGCGATGGCCGGGAGTTGGGCGCTGACCGGGACCGTCGCCGACTACTATCGCGGGCAACCAGTCGGCGACTACACGCCCTCGAACGACGACGGCTATCCCTACTCCGGGACCCGCTACGAAGCGGTCCCACGCGGGCGCAAGCTCGAGACCGGGTTGCCCGGCGCGAGCACGTCGATCCACGACGTCGAGCAGCCGCCGTCGACTCGGCAGACCACGACCTACGCGTACGGCTGCAATTCGGCGCTCGAGATCGACGGGCTCGACATCGCGAGCGGCAGCTATTACGAGCAGTCGGTCCGCGATCCGCTTGGTCACGCGACCCGGCGGCTCAAGGCCTACAACCGCGCGCAGGTGGCCGCCGAGCTGCTCGACCCGTCGAACGAGGTCGTGACCCAGACTCGGCAGCTCCAGCAATGGATCGAGCAGCGCGATCACGTGGTCGGCCAGTCGCGCTCGCTGACGCCCAACCACTTCGACGGCGAGCCGACTCAGGGCTTCGTCAACACCCAGTACGACAACGCGCTGGACGAGATCACGGCCACCCAGGTCCCTGGCCGCGACGCTTGCTGGTCGCTGCGCGACGCCGCCGGTCGGATCCGCGTAGTTGGGCTCGGCGAGACCGAGACGGTCGTGTACTTCGTCTATGACGCGCTCGGTCGCACGCTCGAGTGCGGTCGCGTCGACGCCGACGGCACCTCGCTGCGCGAGGCCATCGAAGACCCGAGCTGGCCGCGAGCGGACGACACCCGCACGATCACCCGCAGCTTCGAGTACGACGGCGACGGCAACTCCCCGGCGCTGCTCGGCAACCGCACGGCGGCCATGACCACGACCATCGCGGCCACGACCGTCGATCCCTCGGCGAGCTCGATCAGCGTGCGCGAGTCGTACAGCTACGACACGCGCGGACGGATCACGCTCGTCAGCCAGACGATCCTCGACGAGCCGAGCCTGCCGAGCGCGAGCTTCCGCTACGACTACGACAACGCCGACACGATCGTCCGCATCGTCTACCCCGACGGCTCGCCGCTCGCCGAAGTCGACTATGGCTACGACGACAACGGCCGGGTGGTCTCGATCGGCAGTCAGCCCGGCGCCGACGACCTCGCCCGCTACCGCTACGCACCCAACGGTGACCTGATCGACGAGGTGCTTGGCGGCGGCGTGCTGGAGTTGGCCAGCACCTACACGTCGCAAGGCTGGCTCGCGTCCTACTCGGCCTCGCTCGGGTCCGCCGCGCCGTTTTGGACGCAGACCTACGAGTATCAGCCCGACTCGACGGTCCGCTCGCGGACCGACACCACCGCGGCGCCGCTCGACCCGGGCGTCACCTCGCTCAGCTACGCCTACGACGGCCGCAAGCAGCTGGGCAGCGCGACCGCCAGCGGAGCGCTGCCGTGGAGCGAGTCGCTGATCACGACCGACGCCAACGGCAACATCCTCGCGGCCGAGCTCGATGGTCAGCAGATGCTCGCGACTCGCGATCCGGCGTCGGACCAGCTCCGGACCGTGCAGGTCGACGACGGACCGATTGTGTCGGTCGGCCATGACCAGTTCGGCAACATCACCTCGCTGGGCTCCAGCACCACGCAGTACGACCCGGTGCTGCTGGTCGCGGCCGGCTTTGCTGGCCCCGGCGGCGTGGCGTTGCTCGGTCACGGATCGAGCAACCAGCGGGTGCTCAAGCGGGCCGTCGCCCCTTCGAGCTCGACCCGGCTCTACTTCGGCGGCCAGTCTTGCTCAGCGCTCGCGCAGTGGTGCGACGGCAGCTGGAGCGCCGCGGTCTACGGTCCGACCGGGCTGATCGCGACGGTCTCCGATCGCACCCGCTTCCCGATCAAGGACAACCTCCAGAGCGTCCGCTACCTCGTCGACGACGGCGGCGCCGTGGTCGCGAGCTTCGCGTACTCGGCGTTTGGGAGCCTCGTCGCGCAGGCTGGTGAAGTCGACGAGTCGCTGCCGCGCTTCATGGGCCAGCTGCAAGATCCCGAGACCGGTTACTACGCGTTCTTGGCTCGGCTCTACGATCCGGTCTTGCGCCGCTTCCACGGGCCCGATCCCGCGCACCAGTTCCCGAGCCCCTACGTGTTCGTCGGCAACCAACCGATCAACACCACCGATCCCACGGGCGAGATGGCGTGGTGGGGGTTGATTGCGATGAGCGCGGTGTTTGCCGTCGGCTTCGGCCTCTCGCTGGCGACCGGAGGCACGAGCGCCGAGCTGGCCGTGGACGTCGACGCGGTCATTGCCGGGATCGAGGCCGGGCTCGAGACCACCGAGGCCGTCGACGAGACGGTGTTGGCCGTCGAGGGCGGCGGCGAGCTGCTGGCGGACGAGAACACTGCGCTCACGGCCGTGCCGAAGCGCGGCTACGGCACGGCCGTGCAGCCGAGCGTGGCCCCGGCCGAGGCCACGATCGGCGGCGTCTCCTGCAAGGCGATCAGCAGCACGGCCAAGGCGACCGGGCGGCATGTCGCGGCGCGGCTCGCCGGGGGAGCGGTGATGGGCGCGAGCGAAAACGGGGCGATGTTCCTGCTCGAGAACCGCAAGTCGTTCAGCTTCGACGACCGCAGTGATCGGCAAGCCTTGTGGCGGGCCATGTTGATCGGCGCGCTCGAAGGGGCGATCACGGGCACCGCCGCGTCGTTGGTCGACATGCCCCTGAGTCGGGGAGTGCTGCGCAAGATGACCAAGTCGCTCGTCGGCCAATCGGTACGCATCGCGATCGGCAAGGGCGTGACCGGGATCGCGACCTCGGACGTCAACTATTGGATCACCAATCAGTTCGAGCATGAGGACTCGACGATCAAGGGCTTCGTCGGCGCGGGCATCTGGGGCTTCGCCACGGGCCTGGGTGCGAGCGCGCTCGGTGAGGGCTTCGGCTTGATGCACCCGGCGGCGCAGGGCGCTGCCGGGGTGATCGGCGGCTCGATTGTGATCGGCGCCGAGCTGCAGATGGTTCAGCTCGCCATCACGCGCCCGAACTCGTGAACGGAGCGAGGGGCGGCTCGACGATACGGGCCGCCCCTCGAGCGCCTCACTTCGCCCGATCGAAGCTGGCCATCATCGCGTCGGTCACCGCCATGCCCATGCGCACGTACCCGCGCTTGGTCAGATGCACGTGATCCCGACTGGCCATCTGCGGCCGCGAGGTCGCCCAGGTGTGCATCGAATTGACGCCGCCCATGAACGCCCGCGCGTCCCAGAAGCCGCAGCCCATCTCGTAGGCGAGGTCGCGCTGGACATCGATGATCTCCGACACCCGCGGGCGCGGGACCCAGACGTCCTCCTCGACCTCGCGCGGGAAGTCGCCGGGACCGAGCAGCAGACAGCTGGCGTCGGGCGCCGCGTTGCGCAGACGGGTCAACACCTCGCGCAGCTTCTCGCGATAGTCGGAGATCGGCTGCGAGTCGTCGGTCGCCTCGTTGGTCCCGTACGCGAGCACGTAGAGATCGGGATCGCGGCGGCGAATGTTGTCGGTCCAGGTGTCCTGATCCCACGCGAGCATGCTCGAGGCCCGGGTCCCGGCGATGCCGAGCGTGTCGACCACAACCCCTGGCGTCTCGGTCTCCATGACCATGCCGAACAGTCGGATCTCGCCGTCGCCCTTGGCCCGCACCTCGATCGTGTGTGCGCCCGGCTCGACTTCGAAGTCGTAATAGCCGGGCCCGATCTGCGCCGCGTCGGTGTCGACGATGCCTTGCTTCTTGCCGTCGACGAACAGCTCGAGCCGACCGCCGTCGGGCTGTGCGAGATACCAGAGCTCGTAGCGGCTCGCGACGATCGCCTCGCTGCGGGGGATCAACGTGGTCTTGTCGCGCTTGTTGGTCGCGCTCCCGCACGCGCCGAGCAGCCCGTAGTAGCCGTCCTTGCGCGCGCTGGCTCGCTGCGCGGTCTCGCAGACCCAGCCCTTGGTCTCCTCGATGCTCAAGTCCGCGTACTTGAACCATCGATTGACCCGCACGACCGAGACGAAGCCCTGGCCGCCGTTGCCGAAGCGCGATTGCAAGTACGCGCGCAGATAGCCGGGATACACGTCGGCCTGCGTGTGCGAGGCCCCGTAGACGAGCACGCGGACCTTGCCGTCGTCGTCTTGTCCGGCCGCGAGCTTGCGCAGCGCCTCGTGAAAGTTGGCCAGCGCCGGGCCGCTCTTGGGGTTCTCGATCGGAACGTAGAGCCCGAGCGCATTGCCGTTGGCGGACGACTCGTCGCGCGGCGTGCCGTCGAGCCCGAACCCGCCCGAGCCCGGCAGCGCGAGCAGAATGTCGTCGTCGATCGACGCCAGCTCGCCATCGGTCTCCTGGGGCGCGATGGTCGGCGCGACCGGGTTGCCCTCGATGTCCTCGAACAGCGACTCCTCACCGAGCAGCGCTCGCTGAGCGTCGAAGCGGGCCGCGAGCGCCTCGGGGTTGTAGGCCGGCAGGACTTCGTCCTCGTCCCCGACCGGACTGCCGGCTTGCTGCGCGCCAGCCTCGGTCTCGCGCACGGACTCGTCGGCTTGCGTGGGCTCGGCTGCCTGCGGGGGCGAAGTCGTGCAGCAACCCAGCAGCAACAGCGCCGTCAGCACACCAGCCGAGCCGCGGAAAACCGCTGTCCGTGGCCAAGGCACCCTGGTGGTTTTGGCTGCCTGCTCTTTGCAAGTCAAATTGACAGCCGCGAACGCGGCTATGCGGCCGCGCTGCCGAGCGCGCCCGAACACTGCCCGCAGACCGAGGTGGCTATCCGCACGGCCGGGCTGTTACAAATGCTGGGCATGGGAGGCACGCGCGTGAGCTTCGTCGAGCCTGCCGAGGCGTCCGAAGCCAGCGCGATCTGGCGGGTCGAGCATGTCGATCACCCCGAGTTTCCCGTGCATCTCGCCGTCGTCGAAGACCATCACGGCGAGCTGCTCGCGGCCGTGAGCCTCGGTGATCGCAGCTGGATCGATCGCCTCGCGCAGCGCCTCCGCGTGCGCCTGCGCGACGGCGATGCCCGCTCGCGCGCGGCCGGACAGCTGCGCGAGTACCTCGACGGTGCCCGCCGCGAGTTCGAGCTGCGCCTGCTCGCGCACGGCAGCGAGTTCGAGCGCAAGGCCTGGGCGGCCCTGCTCGCGATCCCGTTCGGCGAGACCCGCAGCTACGCCGAGCAAGCGCGCATGCTGTCGCTCCCCGGAGCCGCGCGAGCGGTCGGTCGCGCGAACGGCCGCAACCCGATCCCCATCGTCGTGCCCTGCCATCGCGTGATCGGCAGCGACGGCTCGCTCACCGGCTTCGCGGGCGGCCTCGCGCTCAAGCGCTGGCTGCTCGCCCACGAAGACGTGCGGCTCCCGACCCAAGCCGGACCCAGCCTGACCCCTAGCAACCAGCTCGGCTTGTTCGACCATGGATAGGCTGCTGCGCGCGCTCGAGACCCTCGGGGCCCTGATCGTCTTCATCGGTCAGGTCGCGCGCGCGGCCGTGACTCCGCCGGTCTACCTGGGCGAGACCCTGCGGATCATGAACGTGCTGGCCAAGCGCTGCATCATCCCGGTCAGCCTCGCGGTCGCGCCGGTCGGCGCCGTGATCTCGCTGCAGGGCATCTCGATCTTCAAGCTGTTCGGGGCCGAGCGGATGCTGTCGAGCTTCCTTGGCACGGCGATCTTCCGCGAGTACAGCCCCGCGCTGGCCTCGGTCATGGTCGCGGCGCAGGCCGGCTCATCGATCGCCGCGCGGATCGGCACGATGAAGGTCCGCGGGCAGATCGACGCGCTCGCGGTCATGTCCGTCGATCCGGTCCGCTACGTGGTCGTGCCCGGCGTGATCGCCTGCGTGATCGTGGCCCCGCTGTTGAGCGTGCTGACCAACCTGCTCGGGGTGCTGTCCGGTTGGGTGTTCGCGGTCCCGATCGGCGGCATCGATCACGGCGCGTTCATGGAGAACCTGACCGCACAGATCACCCCGGCGGATCTGTGGATCGGCCTGGGCAAGTGCGCCGTGTTCGGGCTCGGCGTCGGGCTGATCGCCGGGTACCTCGGCTTGAACGTGGGCCGCGGCGCCGCCGACGTGGGCAAGGCCGCCAACGACACCGTGGTCAGCACGATCGTGCTGATCCTGCTGACCGACTACGCCGTGAGCATGGCGCTGCTGGGGGCTGGGCTCTGAAAGATGATCGCCCCGCTGATCGACAAGGTCATCGACTTCGCGCGCTTCGTGGTCCTGGCGCTGCGCATTCAGTTCACGCGCCTGCCCCCGCGCGACGTGTTCGTCACCCAGTTCGTCGACGCCGGCTGGGGCTCGCTCGGGCTGCTCACGATGCTCACGATCTTCGCGGGCCTCAACCTGAGCGTGCAGAGCTACGGCTCGTTCGAGCGCTTCGGCGGGCAGGATCTGCTCGGCATGTTCGCGGGCATCGGGGGCGTGCGCGAGCTCTACCCGGTCATGGCCGCGGTCGTCTGCGGGGCGCGGATCGGCGCCAACTTGGCCGCGAGCCTGGCCAACATGCGGATCAGCGAGCAGATCGAGGCGCTCGAGGTGATGGCCGTCGATCCGCTGCGCTACCTGGTCGCGCCGCGGCTGTGGGCCGTCACGCTCGCGCTGCCGCTGCTGTGCGGCTACGCCGACGTGATCGGCCTCGCCGCTTCGTATGCCGGCGCCGTCTATCAGCTCGACCTCGACCCCGGCAGCTTCATCGCCCAGGTCCAGGAGCAGGTTCGGCTCGAGGACATCGGCGCGGGCATGTTCAAGGGCCTGATCATGGGCTGGCTGGTCGCCGTGATCGCCTGCTTCCACGGCTACAGCGTCGAGAAGCGCGACGGTGCCGAGGGCGTCGGCGTGGCCACCAACCTCGCGATCGTGCACGGGGCCGTGATGTGCATCGTGATCAATCTGTTCTTGTCGTGGATGATCTATGGCTAACCCCGCTCAAGTCGCAGACTCGACCCCGGCGGTCGTGCTCGAGAACGTCAGCAAGTCGTTTGGCAAGCACACGGTGCTCGACGGCGTCAGCCTGACGATCCCGCGCGGCTCGATCTGCGTGATGCTGGGCCCGTCGGGGACCGGCAAGTCGGTGCTGCTGCGCTGCCTGGTCGGCCTGCTCAAGCCCGATCAAGGCCGCGTGCTGGTGTTCGGAGAGGACGTCGCCGAGCTCGATGAGAAGCGCGCCCGCGATCGCAAGAAGCTGTTCGCGATCCGTCGCCGGTTCGGCATGCTGTTTCAAGACGGCGCGCTGTTCGACGACATGAGCGTGTTCGACAACGTCGCGTTCCCGATGCGCCTGCACACCAGCATGAGCGAGGCGCAGATCCGCGAGAAGGTGTCCGATCGCCTGGCCCGAGTCGGGGTCGCGCACGCCGAGCAGAAATTCCCCAGCGAGCTGTCGGGCGGCATGCGCAAGCGCGTGGCCTTTGCCCGCGCGATCGCGATCGACCCCGACATCGTGCTCTGCGACGAGCCGTCCTCGGGCCTCGACCCGGTCATGTCGGCCACGCTCGACGAGCTGATCCTCGAGCTCCACCGCACGCTCGGCATGACCTTCATCATCATCAGCCACGACACCGCCGAGGCCCGCAAGGTCGCCGACATGATCGGCATGCTCGCCAACGGCAAGCTCGTGACCTACGGCCCGGCCAGCCAGGTGTTTGCCGACAACCACCCCGCCCTCGAACAATTCTTCACACGCGCCACGCAGGGCCCGATTAAAGTCGTGTAGCGCCCCACGCCCGAGAGATTAGCCCCGTGAACCGCAAGTACATCTTCCTCGGCGTCTTCGTCGTCATCTCGCTCGGGCTGTTGCTGTGGTTGGCGCAGAGCATCGGTGCGCTCGGCAGCAAGCATGGCAACCGCTACCACGTCACGCTCGACACCGCGGCCGGCCTGGTCAAGGACAACGCGGTCAAGATCGCCGGCGTCAAGGTCGGCGTCATCGAGGCCGTCGAGGTCGACGGCGATCAGGCCGTGCTGACCCTGCTCGTCGACCCCGAGGTCGAGCTGCATGCGGACACCGTCGCGCTGGTCCGCGCCAAGAGCCTGCTCGGCGAGAAGTACCTGCAGCTCGAACCCGGCAGCAACGGCGCGCTGCTGGGGGACGGCGACACGATCGCGGACGTGCGCAGCACCTTCGAGATCGACGAGGTCCTCAACGCGCTCGAGCCGATCCTCGGCGGCGAGGACTCGATCGGCGCCGCGCTCAAGCCCCTGCTCGCCCGCGTCGACGGGCTCGTGGCCAAGGCCGCCGGTGAGGACGGCGGCGAGCCGATCG
>DATLLB010000860.1:0-3651 GCA_035538075.1 Enhygromyxa sp. | reverse complement strand
CCTCTACTTCTACCCGCGCGACAACACCTCGGGCTGCACGATCGAAGCCAAGGAGTTCACCGAGCTGCTGCCGAACTTCGAGGAGCTTGGGGTCGTGGTGCTCGGCGTCAGCACCGACAGCGTCGAGTCGCACGCGAAGTTCCGCGCCAAGCAGGAGCTCGGCGTGGTGCTGCTGTCCGATGAGAGCTACGAGGCTGCGCTCGCCTACGGGGCGTGGGGCGAGAAGTCGATGTACGGCAAGCCGGTGGTCGGCATGGTCCGCTCGACGTTCGTGGTCGGGCCCGACGGTCGCGTCGAGAAGGCCTACACCGTGCGCAAGGCCGCCGGTCATGCGCAGGGCGTGCTCGAGTTCGTGCAGTCGCGCGTCGACGAGTCGGACGGCGCCGAGGCGATCGACGAAACCGACGACGATGAAGACGACGACACGGACGTGCTCGAAGGTCCGCAGACCGGCGACGACGACGAGCCGAACGAGCAGCCCGAGGCGGAGATCGTGGCAGCCCCCTCCGACGACGAGAATGACGATCAAGACGATCAAGACGAGCTCGCGGACGACATCGAGTGAGCACCCGATTGGCTTGGGAGCGCTGGTCGGCGTGCTCGCGTTGACCAGCGCGCTCGCGCTGGCCGGGCCGCCCGAGCCGGTGCCGCCGAGCCAGCCCGCGGTCGAGCTCGCCGGGGTGTGGCTGAGCCTCGAGCTGATCGGTCCACGCGGCGCGCAGATCGACGCGGCCGAGGCCCTGCGCAAGCCACCGGTCGTCGACGCGCTGCCGCGTGGTGGCGCGCCTCCGCCTGGCGAGCTGGTCGGTCGCGTCGACACGCTCGAGCAGGCGCTCGCGTGGGTCGAGCAGCACGCCTTCGATCGCGGCGCGGTTGGGTTCACGACGACGCCCGACACTCCGGCCCCGCTGCCTGGCGGCGCGCTGCTGCGCGAGCATGGCGTGCACCTGACCGCGCTGGTGTTGACCGGCGCGAGCTCGAGCGGCGGGACGCTGATCCACACGTGGCCGCCCGCGAGCGCGCTGCCGACCCCGGCCGAGTGGCTGCCCGCCTCGCTCGCGGTCGCGCGTGCGCCCGTGTTTGCGAGCCCGAGCCCGACGCTGCCGCCTGCGAGCGAGCGCTACCGCGTGGCCGCGATCGAAGACGCGATCTGGCAGCTCGGCGCGCTCGATCGCTGCACGGTCAGCGGCGAGTGCCTGCGCTGGGCGCAGATCCTCGTGCGCGAGGGTGATCGCTGGTTCGGCGGCTGGGTCCCCGCGGCGCAGGTGGTGGCGGATCGCGAGTGGACGACCCACGAGGACGGCCGCCGCTTCGCGTTGATCGCCAGCCACCGCGATCGTGCGCAGGTCGGCTATGTGCTGCTCGAGCAGCGTGGCGATCGTCGTGAGCCGCCGCGTGGGATCGCGCGAGCGCATGCGGCCGCGAGCTGGCCGAGCGCGACCTTGCAGCTGCTCGGCAATCAGCTGATCGCATTGATCGATGACGAGCCGATGCTCACCGTCGAGCTGGTCGCCGCGCCTGCTCCCCTTCAGCCGAACTGAGCGTCCGAAGCTGCAAGGGGCGAAGAGGCTGGCCGTGCTCGGCCGCGCGTCGCAAGCGGACGATCTTGGCGTGGTCGGGCGAGTATCGGCAGGCAGGATCGACCGCGGTCGCGCGTCCGGTGAACGCGGAGGCGCGACAGCGACACCCGCCGAAGTCGCGGCTTCGCGTGTCGCAGCTGCGACACGGCTCCTCCATCCAATCCTCGCCACGAAAGGCGGAGAAGCTCTCGCCCGACCAGATCTCGGCGAGGCTGCGCTCGCGCACGTTCGGATGGGCCAACGGTAGCCCTCGCGCGCCGTGGCACGGCAGCGCCGTGCCCTCGGGATCGATCACGATCGCCCGAGTCCCCCACCCGCCCATGCACGGCTGCGGACGCTCGCGCCACAGATCGGGTCGCACGTGGACCAGGTCGATGCGCGCGGCGTGGAGACGCTTCGCCTGCGCCACGACGGCTTCGACATCCTCGAGCTGGGCGCGAGTCGGCAGCAGGTGCTCGCAGTTGAGCGCGGCCCAACCATGCGCTTGTGCGTGCGCGAGCTCGACTCGATCGGCGCCGAGCTCGAGCGCGAGCGCGATGAACTCGTCGACGCGCTCGAGGTTGGCGGCGTGCAGCACGAAATTGCAGGTCAAGCTGAGACCCAGCGATCGCGCATGGCGAGCGAACGCGAGCTTGCGGTCCAACGTGTCCCGCCCGGCGATCGCTGCCGCTGCGCTCGAGGACGTGTCCTGGAAGCTGAGCTGCACGGCTCGCAAGCCCGCGCGCACGAGCTCGCGCGAGCGGGCCCAGCCGTCACCCGCACCGAGCCCGCTGGTGATCAGCGACGGGTACAGCCCTGCGCTCGCGGCCGCGCGCACGAGCGGCTCGAGGTCGTCGCGCAGCAGCGGCTCGCCGCCCGTGAAGTGGACCTGGACGACACCGAGCGCGGCCGCCTGCGCGAGCGTGCGGATCCACGTCGCGGTGTCGAGCTCGACGCTGCGACCGACCAGCGCGCGAGGGTTTGAACAGTACGCGCAGCGCAGCGGGCAGCGATGCGTGAGCTCGGCGATCAACACGAGCGGCTGCATGGTTCCCCACCGAACTCCAGCAGTCGCCGGAGCTCGAGCTCGCCGAGGAAGGTCGCGATGTCGAGATCAATCACAGCCTCGGGCACTCGATGGGCGGCGCTCGAGCGACGCACGATCTCGCCGATCGTCAGCTCGCCGGTCGCACGCCCGAGCAGCTCGGACGCAACCGGGTTGAGCTCGAGCGCGCGGTCGGGCGCGAGCAACAGCGTGGGCTGCCCGGGTCGTCGCACCAAGCTCGCGCGCGCGGCCAACTTCGGCCGTCGCTCACGACGTCCGGCCATGTACACGGCCGAGAGCAGCCGCCACAGGATCTCGCACTTGCGCTCGAACGCATCGAGGCAGCGCTGCGCCTGCTCGGCCGTGCTCGCGTGGCGATCGACGAACGCGAGCGCGAACGCGGCGTCCTGCGGCGCTCGGGTGACTCGCTCCTCGAAGTAGCGCAGCGCCTCCGCGGCCACCTGCGGATAGTGCTGCTTCCACGCCTCGATGCGCGCCTGCATGAGCTCGCCGGCGAAGACCTCGGTCAGCGAGGAGGCGACCGCGCTCGGCAGATCGGCCTCGCGCACGAGCTGGACGTAGTCGTCGCAGGCCTCGCGCAC
The DNA here is from genome assembly GCA_035538075.1 of Enhygromyxa sp. Lineage (GTDB taxonomy): Bacteria > Myxococcota_A > Polyangia > Nannocystales > Nannocystaceae > Plesiocystis. Next base: position 445 of record DATLLB010000860.1, on the reverse strand, counting down.
GGCCGGCAGCAGCTCGTCGTGCGCGTCGAGCTGCTCGCGCATGAGCCCGACGCCACGGCCGAGCGCAACCCATAGCTCGATGCCGCCAGGGTGCACCTCGCCGCGGCCGTCGTGATCGAGGATGCGTTGAATCCATGTTCGCCGGAATTGCGGATCCTCGGACTTCGACAGGATGATCGCGTCCTTGATCGGAATTCGCGTCTGGTAGTAGTAGCGATTGGCCACCCACAGCCGCAGCTCCATGCCGTCAACGGCGATCTCGAGCCCGCGCGCCAGGACGGCCGCGCGCTCGGGCGAGCCTGCACGCAGCATCGGGTTGGTGTTGTTGATGTGCGTGTAGATGATGCGCCGCGTCGCGAGCCGCGAGAGCTGCTCGAGGCTGCCGTCGGGTCCGCCGACTGGCAGGTGCGCCATCGCCCGCGCGCTGCGGCTGCTGACCTGCACG